>BQIU01000044.1 GCA_021603905.1 Nitrospirales bacterium | reverse complement strand
CGTACCCTTGGGATAAAAACGATGTGATTCCATTTTCACCGTAATACCAGGCAAGGCCAACGCCTGAACAGACTTCGCTTCTTGATCTGTCAACTTGCGCTTTAATTGAATGTTTTTCTTTTTCTTCTGCAACGTACGAGTTAAGGATGAGATGGGAATATCCAAGATGGGAGCAAGTGTTCGGGCAACCAGCGCATGATCTTGAATTTTGGCCGGCTTTGCATACACGGATGGCACCCTGGCATTAATGGCATAGGTACTTCCGTTTCGGTCAACAATGACACCTCGACTTCCCTTCACTTCCACATTTTCAAAATGTTGCCCCCGCGCTTGAAGGGCCCCCTCATTCGCTTGAATGACTTGCAAAAAAAACAGACGTGAAAAAATCACAACAAATCCGACCAACAATCCAAAACACACGACGGCTGTTCGAAACCGGCAGACCTGGTTCACATTTGCGGCATTTGGGTTCATCTTTCAGTCCTTCAGCTATTGACCTTGCGCTACCTGCAGCGCCTTTTGAGGAGGCACTCCATTTCCTGCAATCGCCGTTTCAGACGCCACCATCACAATCTGACCAGGCTCAGGCATCTCCAACTGAAACCGTTCTTTCGCAGCCTTTGCAATCTTCTGAGGAGCCGTGAGTTGCGAGAGTTGAAGCTGCAAGGCTTCTCGTCGATATTCAAGGGCAATCTCTTGCTGTTTTAATTGTTCAATGTCGTGTCCGACTCGCATAAGGTCCACTCGCATCCACACATACAACAGGCCAATCGCACCAAAGAACACGACCATCATCGTAAAACCACTTCGCTTCATACGCCTTCTTCTCCCATCACACGCTCGGCGACTCGCAGCTTTGCACTTCGTGACCGGGGATTACGTTGCTGTTCCTCGCGTGTTGGCGTGAGCGGCTTCTTGGTGAGACGAGACAAATGCGGACTGGGCTTCGCGGATAACTCACGAAAGGTCTGTTTCACAATTCGGTCCTCTAGGGAGTGAAACGCAATGACGCACATTCGTCCGCCAGGCCCCAACAGTGAACTGGCATCACGCAAGACATCAGCCAACCCGTCCAATTCCCCATTGACGGCTATACGAAGAGCCTGAAAAGTTCGTGTTGCACAGTGAAGACGTCCTCGTCTGGCAGGAATAGGAATGGCACGTCGAACGATTTCAGATAGACGACTCGTGGTCGTAATAGGCTCTTGCCGCTCCTGCACGATGGCACGAGCAATTCTCCTTGCAAATCGCTCTTCGCCATATTCGCGAAGCACACGTTCCAATGCCTTTTCAGGAATATGCACAAGAAATTCGGCCGCCGTCGGCCCAACCGACTGATCCATTCGCATGTCCAAGGGGCCATCTTTCATAAAGCTGAACCCGCGGTCTGCCTGAGTCAATTGAGGAGAGGAAACCCCAAGGTCAAATACAATGCCATCAACACGTGAAAACCCGGCCGCTATAGCTATGGATTTCAGTTCCGTAAAGTTTGCATGTCGGAGTTCCACACGGTCTTGAAAAGGCGCAAGAGCACGACGGCCCCTCTCAATCGCTTGAGCATCACGATCTATACCTAATAGTTTCCCGGTATTTCCGCTAGATTCAAGAAGCTTTTCTGCCATCCCACTCATTCCCAGTGTGCAATCGATATACAGTTTGCCTGGAGCTGGAGAAATCCAGTAAAGTATCTCATTTAAAAGGACAGGGACGTGTTCATGCTCAGAATCTAGGCACTTCTCAAATTTTCCACTTTCATTTTCAACCATTCAATTTGTTCCCACATCTCGCCACTTCCACTCACAACGCATTATACGGTGTTGCCTGAAGTTGTCAAGGCACAACCTTTGGACATTTAGGAAGTTTTAGATACCAAAGTAGGCCTTTCCAGGCTCAGCGAATGCGGGAATTTCATGCATGAAATATAAGTAAAAATACTAGATATTTGCAGCTTATTTTGAGTGGGATGTACAACTGGCCAGAAGCACTGTAAGGGCATTTAAGGTTACCGTACAGCTCTAGACTGGCACGTCCAAGACGGCTGAACGCCTTCAAGCACTGTTCATGGTCTTCCGTAATCTGCAAAATTTACAGAACAAACCTCCTCTTCCATTTTGTCAAATGACCTTCATATGAAAAAGCTTGTAATTCCCTGCCCGCGATCAACACCTCAACACAAAGACTCAATTCTCAATCTATGCCTCAGACTATTATCTCAAGAGATACTCAACGTATCCGCTCCTAGAGTCAGAAATGGCCCATAAAACTTCCCCACTGACTCCTCCCTATTCAAACAAACGCCTTTCATATCAGAGAATCAACGAGTTACAGCACGAGCAGCGAGGCCACCATTCCACAACTCCCCTGTGGCATGTGAACTGCATTCAATAAGAATGTAACACTCAACTCTTAAAAGAAATCATCTTACTTCAATTCGTGAGAGGAGTGAGAAGGGTAAGAAGAGAAAGAAGACTCAGAAAAAGAGAAGACAAAACTAATGGATATTTCCAGCTATCCAATATGCACGAATACAAAGGAGCAGCAGCGTACGTTCGTTGAGACAGACAGGCATAGCTGTGACTTCTTCAGTCATACAGCAGGAGGAGATTGACCATGAAAACTTCATATCAATATTTACAGCAATATCTTTATCTCGCTTCGATCGTACCTCTCATCGGATCACTATCTGGCTGTAGTACCGTTGGGCAATGCATTGCGTGGGAAGAAAGACCGATTACGCACAGCATCTGCAGTACAGGTTCAACACACGACGGGTGCGGCGTATCCCACACCACCAATACCTATACGACATTTGAAAAAGTTTGCACAGCGCGACTGTCACCAAACACCGACGAAGCCATCGTGAAAGCCATAGAACCATAGCAGGAAAAGGAGACAATCGACTATGAGCTCCCTGTCTAAACTTCTTCACCATTATCTTCGCAGCGCCGTCGTCATGATCCTCTTTGGGCTTGCGTTTTTACTTCATAGCTGGAAGCAGTTTCGAATGAGAAGGAATTCCGGCAACGCGTAGCGTTCAAACCATCGATCCAGCAGACGTCGGACCAAAGCACCTTACAGCAAATGAACTCGGATCATGGCATACAACATGTTCGAGCACATCGCTAACAAAATGGCTTCAAAACTACATCCTTCAAGATTTCCCTCGCCTTTTATCTCAGAATCCTTCTTGCAACGTTTGAATTTCCCTCAGCGTGCGAACAGATGCTTGTTACCCCCACAGACTAGTGAAACGCCTTGTTGGTGAAAATTCAGGTCCCAAACTCATCAGTCTACTCGCATGAGATATTCCATCCAGCACACACGTTGACGCGTTGGGAATGCAGGGGAAAACCAACGCCCCCATTAGTGAACATGCACAGGCCCACGACTTTGCGATTCCTTTTAAGGAAAATGATTCTCGACCACGTATGTTTGCCTATTGTGCACCGCTCAAATTTTCTTTCGCTCTTGTTTGTGACACTTGCAAGGTTGCTGTTTGCAGTGTATCCTGACTAAGGATGATACAGAGCTTCAGACATAAAGGGCTGAAAAAGTTATTTGAAAAAGGTGAGGCAAAAAGCATTCGTCCTGATCACCTAGAAAAAGTGGAAAATATTCTCTTCGTGTTAAATCGTGCTCGCAAGTTTGAAGATATGGATTTACCAGGATTTAGGCTGCACCCTTTAAAAGGAACCTTGAAAGGGCATTATGCAGTGACCGTTCGGGCAAACTGGCGCGTGACTTTCCGTTATAAATAAGGGCACGCACATGACGTGGATTTAATCGACTACCATTAGGAGGTCAATATGCGTATGAAGACTCCTCCGCATCCAGGAAGAATTGTTAGACAGGAATGCATTGAGCCGCTAGGGTTGACCATCACCGAAGTGGCAGAGCGCCTTGGCGTCACCCGCCAAACCCTCGATAAACTCGTCAACGGCAAAGCAGGCATTTCGCCGGAAATGTCCATACGGCTTTCTAAAGCCTTCGGCAGTAGCCCCGAGATGTGGCTTGGATTGCAGATGGAATATGATCTGGCTCAAGCTAAAAAAACTGCCAACAGGATTAAGGTGAAAAGAATCGCACCCAAACACGCGATGGTTTAATCGATCGCTTCAAGCAACGGCGGGGCCGTCGGCATAGCCTACCAGCCCCGTTCCTCCTCATCCCTAGGCACTCATGAATAAAAAAGGAGAATGTCCCCTTTGTCGTGTTTTTACCGGCGTCGACAACGACGGGACGGTGCATATTCAAATTCCATCACAATATTGGAAGATTGTCATTGCACGAAACGGAAATCATCTGGAAAGTTTTGCGTTTATCCTTGAACAGGATCTCTCATCTGTGCCGCTCGAATTCCAAGTCGAGGCAGAATGGCGTGAACATACGATCGCTATCGCAAAACTCAATAAGCTGCTGCCTTACCTGGAAATGCCTCTAGAGATTCTGGACAGTGATCAGTTTGGGAAGTGAAGATAGATAGACACTCGCACGACGAGGAAAAAGACTTTCCTCTTAAAGTCAATATTCATACCTGACCCCTAATATCAGGCATATCCGACAGACTTGCTCAATTGCTAACTCGACACATAAACTAGGGCGCCGTTAATTTTCTAACTAACGCATACGATATGCTCGCAATGACAACCCCGATTCCTGTTGCTGACATGACGCAGGTGCTTGCAGTTTGGGCGAATCCAAATCGAAGAGCAATAAAAAACCACCCTGCAAACACTAATGAGTACACAAGGCATGCAATAAGTTTGGCATTTAATGGTTGAAGGAACGTTTCAGTATTCTGATGTTCCTCCTCGCACACGTGGAATTGTCCGTGGCCAATGCCCAGCTCTTCTTCAAGATGTTTGCCTTCAGTGATGAGATTGTGGCATCGCCGAATTCCCCTCACTTCATAGCCAAATAACGCAAGCGTGAGCATCGCAGCAAAGATTGCGGCAAACCCCAACAACTCGTTACCCCCACTCCCAGGAACGGCAGAGGCTGCCAGCAGTTTGTCCTTATCAATCAGAAACACCCCAACCAAGGACGCCAGTGGTAAAAGTCCCAATAATTTCATCCGAAATTCATCAATGGCATGATAACTCTTACTGACCTCAGCATACGCCACCAGTAAGGCCTGTTGGTTGCCTACGACATTCTTCATAAGCGTTTCGCCCTCAAATGGTAAAAGTTTGGACGAAGGGCTAGCATGAGACAGGACTTATAATTAAAACGAACGAGGGCTAATTTGCATCAGACATAAAGTAGAATAACAACGACTAAATCAACCAACAACGTCGTTCATTTCGAAACACTAGGAGCAGAGTGTTAGAATTCTGTATACTTGCTCACGATTGGTGAAACTCCATGGCTTCCTTTGGTCGTCCTTAAATGCCGTCAAAAGGCTTTTGTGTGTGAGTTTTAAGGTGAGCCAGTCTGGGCTAGACGAAAGCCAATGATGCCAGAGCTGAAGGCGGTGAAGTTCCTGCGACGGAGCGACGATCGAAGGACCTCTGAAGTGTTGGCCCAGCCACCGCCGCGAATCATGCGCTGAGTGCAATCCCCGCTTTCTGCTTCTAACCAAGCCGATCCGTCTACTGGAGCCCCTTTATATGTATCGTGTAGGCAGTCCTCAACCCATTCCCAGACATTCCCACTCAGATCATACAATTCAAAGGTATTTGGCTTTTTCTCACCTACGATTGCCGTGCGCTTCCCAGAGTTTTCCATATAGACTGCATACTCCGAGAGTTGGGATTCATCGGACGTACTAGACCAAATCTCCTCATCGCCACTACGCGCGGCATATTCCCATTCGGATTCCGTTGGCAATCGGAAACGCTTGCCGGTCGCTTCGGACAACCACTCAGCATAGGCTTTGGCATCTTCCCACGACACATTGATGACGGGGCGCAAACCACGCCCCCATCGTTGATCATTCGGAAGTCCTCGTCCAGTCGCAATCGCAAACTTATCATATTCCTCAAACGTCACTTCATATTGACCCATTGAAAATGCTGGAATCGTGACCGTCCGAACAGGGTTGCGCCAGGCCTCACCCAATCCTTCCACATCACCCTGTCGAAAGATTCCAGTAGGGATTGAAACCATTGTCGGGTCCACGTGAATGCTCACGACTAACGATTGAACTTTTAGAAGGGCCTGATCCAGATTATAGCCTTTTTGCCAAAGCCATGAGATCCCCCCAAGTACAAGAAGTATTGACAAACCTGCCACTCCCCAAAGCTGTCTGGCGCGTCGACTGGCCTGAAGAAAGTCCCGCGTGAGTGCACTACCTGCCCCACCGGCTTTCTGAAAATCTTGATATTCACCCCCAGTGGCCAACCCACTAAACCAGGGTTTCCCCATCTCCTTCCATTTCTGGGCACGACTTTCTAAAAGCGTTCGATCCACAAGTGCTTTCTTGTTCTTTTCAACATACTCCTTCAACGCTGGCCACGCTTCAAAGAGCTTTTCATGGCTGATGGAAACCGTAGCGGCCTCGCTCTCACCTTCCGTGCGGAGAAGACGTTCTCCAATCAGCAGGTCTACGACTTCTCCTACATCCCCTGCGAACTCGGATTTCAGTTGACGATTTCTCGTGGGTACACCTTCTTCCTTCTGGACTTTTGCCAGGGTCTGGAAGATTTTCGGCAACACGGCTTGTGCTTTGACGCCCACAGACTGCCGATTTTTTTCTTCTACGGCTTTGACATGTTCCCCGATCGCTCCTGCGACACCACCGAGATTCTGGTACACCACTTCACTCAACTCGTGATCGGATCGTTTCTTAAAGAGCTGTTCTAGGACAAAGGCCAGCAATGGTAGATTGGCAGAATTGGTCTCCGTATCATGAATGAGTCGACTTGAAAAGGTTTCTGAAATCGAGAGGCCTGCGGCTTCTGCTGGCTTCATGATCATATCTTGCATCATGAAGGGTTCCACTCGCCCGAGGGCATAATGCCCTTTCCCATTCAATATTTTCACCATTTCTGGATGTCGATGACAGTAGTGCAGGTGATCGCTTCGAATGGTGGCAACTACTCGCAATGTCTGTTCTTGCACTGCGTGATAGAGTGCGGTGAGAAAAGTATTGGACTGCGTGATAGAGTGCGGTGAGAAAAGTATTGGACTGCGTGATATCCTGCGCCGTAAACAATTCCTCCATTTGATCGATGAAGAGCACGAGATGTTGGCGAGCAGTCCCATCTTTGATGATGCTCCTGAGATATCCCATGAGTTTGCTTGGATCTTGTGCGAGATCATTGGCAATGGCGTCTGGACTTAGCCCTGCACGCGAGGCCATCGAACCAAGCCCAGCCATCAAAGAGGTGAACGGGTGAGCAGTCTGACTCGGCACCATCCGCACCGTTGCACAACTCTCATCGACTGACAATCCATTCTCCTCTAATTGAGGAAGAATACCCGCATCAACCACCGACGACTTGCCAACCCCTGAGTCTCCGCTAATGATCATGAACCGCCCTTCGGGACTTCGAAGACGATCTAGAATTTCGCGAATGTCTGCGTCCCGTCCAAAAAATACTGATGCATATTTGCGGGTAAAATGCAGGAGCCCAGGATAGGGCGAGCCCTTCTCTTCAATATCCCAGGTAACTTTGCTAGACGATTCTGATGAATCGGTGTTGGTGGGGATGATGCTCCTCGCCCCATCCAGATGCCTTGTGACTGCGGCTAGCACTTCGTTGGCTAATAAATGAGGCATAGAAAACTGACTTCCCAGATTTTCTGTAAGGAGAAATCGACGCAACCGCTCAATCTGTTCGCCTTTTTTGCCTTCACCCGTGTAGGCGTCGACAAAGTTCAGAGGAATCCCAGCATCGCCTTTTGCGACAAAAGTAAGGCATGTCTTTCCATGATTCTTCGCATGTTGAAATTCCAGCTCCGTAATCGACAGTTGCTTCGGATTGCCATGATCCTCTGGAGGGACATACCCATATCGAAACCCAAAAATCCCAACGTAGATGTCAGCCTGTTGGACATCCTGGAGACATTGTTCTACTGGCCTTCGATCTGCCGCCACGTAATGCTCCATCGCGATAACGTCATGCCTGACCTTCCTCAACATGTCGTATATGATCCGACGATGCTCTTTGAGATCTTCGTAAGTGGAGGAAAGATAGATTTTTGCCATGACAATATTTACACAGTTAGGCTTTAAGCCTTCCAGAGATAAACACTGACGTGCTCATGGGTACTCTTGATTCCTTTATCTGTTATCTGTGTCCTTTAATCCTGCACAGACCGACAATTTTGTCAACATTGAAATGGAACAGGAGCCCTCTGGCCTTACATTTTCTTGAAAAGGCGGTCAGTAATACTTTAAGTGCGTCATTGTTAGGCTGAATTCATGCAGAAAGTGGCGGAAGAGGTTGAGGGATGAGGTTTTCTTCTGATTGAATGTACGGTATCATAATGGAATGTGAGGTAGGTATGGATGAGCAAATTCTTTTACAACGAATTACCATCAATCCCAAAATTTTTGGAGGCAAACCTATCATTCGGGGGCGCCGTCTCGCTGTCGAACATATCTTAGGGATGCTTGCTGCCGGGGACACGACGGCTACAATCCTTGAAGGCTACCCTTGGCTCGAATCTGAAGATATCCAGGCATGCCTGGTCTATGCTCGCCGTCTTGTTGGTCATGAACGGTTTGAGCCACTTCCAATTCAACCTACTCCGTGAAGCTTCTGTTAGATACGTGTATCAGCCGTGGAGTGTGCGAGGCACTAAGAGCGGCAGGACACGACGTAATTTGGACGGGAGAATGGCTTCAGGACCCTGGCGATAGTGAGATCTTGGACAAAGCGTTTGAAGAGTCTCGAATTCTCATTACCCTTGATAAGGATTTTGGTGAACTTGCTATTGTCCTAGAGCGCCCGCATGCAGGTATTGTTCGGCTTGTCAGCATGTCACTTCAACAACATATCGACATGTGTCATTTGGTGCTTAATCAGTATGCCAACTTCTTACGAAAAGGAGCCATTGTGACTGCAGAATCTGGAAGAATTCGTGTTCGTCCTCCAGTTCCTAAGCCCGGATCGTCTTAATTTCTCACTTATCTATTCATATCACTCATATCACTGAACATCATTACCCATTCTGCGGAATGACTTACATCCGCCCCTAGCCATTGGCGTCCTTATGACTTCCTTAGATCCATGAGCCATTCTCCCGTTATGCAGAGAGCATCAACTATACAAAAACGTATGCCCCTCAACCAACTTTTCTTCATTTGATAATTAAGTGTATAGGAACTTTGAGCACGCGGCTGACGCCCAAATCTCGGAAAAGGACGGCTTTTTGAGATGCCCTATAGTTCAGTAGGGTCCTATTTTAAGGATGACCTTGAACATGATTCGACATATCGCGATGTTGGTATTGGCTTTTCTGTATGTCGTTTCACCGAACCCTCCTCTTGCCGAAGAAGCCAAGACAGCATGGCCGCTTCAGACGAATGAGTGGTACCAGTATTCCGTTTCCTTATTAGGCATTCCTGCCGGCACAGGGACGCTTCAAGCCAGGCATGAGATGCCCCCTCTGGGACAACCACGCCTTCGGCTGATGTCCACCGCACAGTCGAATGATTTTATTTCATTGTTTTTTCCCGTGAATAATCTGGTTGATTCGACTCTTGATGCGGATACATTATTGCCGCAGCACTTTATTTTTCAGCGGCGAGAAGGGAACGATCATGAAGACTTTGATGTAACGTTTCATCATGGGACCCAAGAAGTCACAATCGTGAAAGATGGGAAACTGAGTACAATGCCAATCTCATCTGATACACATGGCCCGCTATCGTTCCTTTATTACGTGCGAAACCTTCAACGACTGGATCCTGGACGTTCGATCCCCTTGCACGTCCACCATGACAAAAAGAATTATGAGATTGAAGTGAAGGTCGAGGAGATTGAAGAATTATCTGGCCCGTGGGGAGAGGTCGAAGCCATTCGATTCGAAGCCGTCATGCCGTTTCGTGGAATCTTTGCCAACCAGGGAAGTTTTCATTTTTGGTTGACCAACGATCACTCCCGCGTCCCGCTCATGATGCAAGCGAAAGTTATTGTTGGGTCTGTGAAGGCTGTGCTGGAAGGGTGGACGCCTTAAACACGTGACGCTCAAATTTGAATGTGCTACTTGACCAAGGTCGTGACCCAGATTGGGTTAGCCCCCGTTTTGTATTGTGTGATTTTCTCTAACTCACCAGTATCGGGATGAATCTGATAGACGCCGAGCTTGGCATCCCCTTTTCCTGCCACATAGAGATATGTCCCGGACTGACTAATACAGAATGAACGAGGCACATGTTCACTCGGGAAATGCTTGATGAGGCTCAAGCGTCCATTCTTTGGATCAATGCGAAATCCAATAATGCTATCGCGCTTGTTCTTATCATCGCGGTTTGAGATATAAAGGAATTGATTGTCTGGGGTAATGTGCAGGTCTGCCGTCGTAATACTTTTCACATGATCGTTGGTCGTCACTATATTTTCCAGGAGGTTCAGAACACCATTTTCCGGATTCCATTCCCATGTCGCAACACCGGGATTCATTCGTTCTTGGGTGGTATAGGCAATATTTAGCTTACGGTTAAAGACAAGATGGCGAGGCTGACGTGCATCGATTTTTGGCCCACGGGCGAACGCCGGATTATTGAACGCGACTCTCCCGGTCTTCTCATCGAATGTCATCTGAAATACTTTATTGGGACCAGTTGCCGGGACAAGAATATAGTGATTATCTTTTGAGAACACTGTGGAATGCGCCTGTTGTTCTAAGGTGAATTCTTGAACGGTCTCTCCTTCATACACCCCCTTCGTCAACTTCCAGACTGACATTTTCCCTTTGCCATAATGACTCCCGATGAGATACTGGCCGGTGGCATCGGCCTGTACATATTCAGAGGGCATGTTGATTGCTGATTTCTGTTGAAATGTCAGCTTCCCATCATTGCCAATTGTATATGTCGCGATGAACTGCTGCCTCTTTGAACGTGGCGTCTGTATCACGATATAAAGGAAGGAGTGATCAGGAGAAAAGGCGATAGGTCCGGTGCCATCGAGCTTTACAGTTTGATAGTCACGTAATGTGCCCGTGTCTTGATCAATGGCTTTCACGGTAATGGTATTCCCCGAAGCCAAATAGAGATATTCAGTTGCAAAAGTCTGATACGGGAGGCTCATGAAAACCATCAATACAAGAATCCGTTGTGAGAAGGTCATCATCATCCCTTTTTGAATGAGGTCATGTTTTGTGACAACACGTATTCTATTTCTCTGCAAGTAACAAGTGACACTGTCGCTTAATGTGACGTTATTCATTCAGTCGAACATGACAAACCCTTTCTCATGAAATAGCGGGTAAAATCGACTCCATTGAGATTTGTAGATTCGATATTTATCACTTCAAACCCAAACTTTATAAACAGTGGTTTAGAAAATTCAGACGCGTGTGCGGTGAGCTCTTTAATATTTATTGAATCCACTTCTGTTATCAAGTGAGCGAGAAGTGCCGAGGCAACTTTCTGACGCATAAAATCTGGGGCAACAAAAAGCGATGATATTCGACCGGATTTTTCCAACCCACCAAATCCCACAAGCACTGAGTCCTCCGCAATAGCCACAAAGGTTAAAGCCTGTTGGACCCATCGTTTGAATTCGGCTTTGTTGTCAGGATAGCCCGACCAGGCGGCAACTTGTTCAGGAGAATAATACTCTTCTCCAATTGCCCGTATCGCTGACCGATACACATGACTCATCGAAATGATGTCTTTTTTTTCGGCTGGCCGTATCAGCCACATTCCCATGTCAACAGCGTCGTCCTCTAAACTCTTGATATTCAGAAGCACTATAGCGAATCCAAATAAGTTCCAGCTGAGGCATATCAACTAACCTCGCGCAAATACCCACTTCAAACATGCGGAAGTTATTTGAACCGGCTACAGAAAAGCAAGGTCAGGCCTTAGACATCAGCATTGTAATCAAGGCTGCACAGGATATGTCACGAAGAAAATATTTCCGCCTGACTGACAAGGCTACGGATACAACGTGTAGAGCATCCGAGGGAAGGGAATGGTTTCGCGGACATGCTCTAACCCACACACCCATGCCACCACCCGTTCGATCCCCATACCGAATCCGGCATGCGGGACTGAGCCATACTTCCGGAGATCGAGATACCAGCGAAAGGCTTCTTCCGGAAGTTGATGTTCTTTAATTCTCGCGAGCAACTTATCGTAATCGTGAATTCGTTGCCCGCCCCCGATGATTTCACCGTATCCTTCCGGAGCTAACACATCCATACAGAGTGCAAGGTTTGGGGCTTCAGGATCAGACTCCATATAAAACGCTTTGATCGAGGCTGGATACCGATGGACAATCACCGGCTTGTCAAATGATGAGGCTAAGACCGTTTCATCATCGCCACCAAAGTCATCGCCAAATTCAATGGAAACGCCTTTTTCTTTTAATAACTTGATGGCGTCTTCATACGTGACACGAGGTAATGGCGGCACCACGGCCTCTAATTTTGAAATATCCCGTTCCAAGATCGTTAATTCATTGCGGCGACGATCCAAGACACGCTCAATCACCATCTTCAGCAATCCCTCAGCTAAGTCCATCGCATCGGAAAGTTCCGCAAAGGCCATTTCCGGTTCCACCATCCAAAACTCCATCAAATGCCGTCGCGTTTTGGATTTCTCTGCACGAAAGGTCGGGCCAAAGCAATACACGTTTCCAAAGGCTGCCGCCGAGGCTTCACTATACAGTTGCCCACTTTGCGCAAGATAGGCCGTTTGATCAAAGTATTGCGTTTGAAATAAGGTCGTCGTCCCTTCACACGCATTCGGCGTAAAGATCGGCGTATCGATCAAGGTAAAATCTCGATCATCAAAAAAATCTCGACAGGCACGTATGATTTCATGCCGGATCCGAAGCACGGCATGTTGCCGTTTCGAACGAAGCCACAGATGCCGGTGTTCCATCAGAAATCCGACGCTGTGTTCTTTGGGCTGGATGGGAAACGGTTCGGCTAACTGAACGATGGTGATGGTCACCACATCTAACTCATAGCCACTGGACGCTCGGGGTTCTGCTCGCGGAATGCCGGTAATGACGACGGAGGATTCTTGAGTCAATTGGGCCGATCGCTCAAAATATCCTGGCTCGATCGTCGCTTTATTGACTACGGCTTGCAATTCTCCCGACCCGTCCCTGATCACAAGAAAATGGATTTTGCCGCTTGAGCGACGCTGCCGTAACCAGCCGCAAATCGTCACTTCTTGTCCAACAGCATCGGCAATATGTTCAATGGCAATACGAGGGAGATTCGGCATATTTTTCACCAGGTTATGAATTATTGTTGTTCATGATCAGTGAGCGACCTGAATAGAATCCTCAGCCGACTCTTTCCGTTGACAGCGTAGAAAGAGTAGGGATATCATAATCTTCTATTCTAATGGAGGTGCCTACAGATGAGCTATACCATGACTGTTCGAGAACTCAAAGATCGACTTGATAAAGGTGACGATCTCTTTATTTTGGATGTCCGTGAACCTCACGAATATTCCATGGCCAAGATCGATGGGTCGGTCTTGATTCCACTTGGAACGCTTCCGACTTCCCTTGAACAACTTGACCCCAATAAAGAAATCGTTGCTCTCTGTCACAAAGGCATGCGAAGCGCCGATGCCATGGGCTTCTTGCTTCAGCAAGGCTTTTCAAACGTCAAGAATCTTGTCGGCGGCATTGATGCCTGGTCCGTCGAAATTGACCAATCGGTTCCTCGATATTAGTCTGTCGGAATATATTTCGTGAAGCGTCGTTCGTATTTCGTGTAAGAGAAGTCGTCGTTTAGAATGTACGGACAACGAAATACGAGCGACAACCCATCCATCCCTTCTCACGATTTAAAATATTCGACCGTTTGTGAGAGCCCCTCTGATAGGGTCACATGAGCATCCCAGCCAAACTCTTCTCGCAGTTTCGTCACATCTAAGACACTCCGCAGTTGCTCGCCCTTTTTGGCAGGCCCGTAGAGATCTTTACATTCTGACTTGGTAAATTTCTTCAAGTGCTTATAACATTCGTTGACCGTTGTCTCTTGCCCTGTTCCAACATTATAGATGCCTTGAACCTCAAGAGGTAACGTGGCCATGATCGATTCAACGACATCATCTACGTACACAAAATCTCTTGTTTGCTTGCCTGTCCCATTGATGATGGGTTGGTCTCCCTTCAACATTTTTTTGGTAAAAATGGCAATAACCCCTGCCTCCCCTTCCGGTTCCTGTCTAGGGCCATAGACATTGCCAAAGCGAAGAGCCACATATCGAATGCCTTGTTCATGGGCGTAATACGCGAGATATTTTTCACCAGCCAATTTGCTAATACCATACGGAGAGAGTGGATCTGTTCGATGAGACTCTGAAGCCGGAAACACTTCTTGCTCTCCATACACCGCCCCTCCAGAAGAGGCGAATGTAATCTTTCTCACACCATGCTGCGTCGCATATTGCAATAGATTAATGGTTCCAAGAATATTGACTGAGGCGTCAAATGTTGGATCTTCTGTCGAGAGTCGAACATTCATTTGAGCGGCCAAATGGATGATCACCGTCGGACGCTGCGTGCGAAGCACCCGGTCAATACTTCGACTTTGAATATCCATTTTGTAGAGCTTAGCTTTCTTATTGACCTGTTTCCGCTTGCCTGAGGAAAGATTATCAACAACAGAAACTTGGTGGCCTTCTTGGATTAATCGATCCACGACATGAGAACCGATAAACCCCGCTCCGCCAGTCACTAGCACATTCATAGACATACAATCCCTCCAGACAGTTCATACCATTTCCAAATGCAGCAAAACCCCAAAAAATCTAACCCGATCTTTCTGACAACACGCAATGCGACAGAACCGATTCGTAGACGTGGCGCGGAACAGCTATCACTGGACTCTGGTCATTCACGAAAATTCAACAGCACTTTCCTCTTCACTCAATCACGTCTTCGCTTTTAAGGCAATGAGAATTTCCCTATTGCCTTTTCGGCCTAAGACAGGAGAATCCATAGTCCCTATTTCTAAGAATCCCAATGATTTCGCGAATATCAGCAGCTCATCTCTCACCAATAGTCGTTTATTCTCATCACGAACAATGCCCCCGCGATCAACCTGTCCCCTTCCCACTTCAAACTGAGGTTTCAGCAGCATCACAACGGAGGCAGCCTTATCAAGAAACTTGACAACACTCGGCAACACGATCCGCAACGAAATAAATGACACGTCAATCACTGCCAGTTCAATTCGATCCGGAATTTCTTCTACTGGCAGGTATCGAATATTACATCGTTCATGAATGACGACCCGAGGGTCATTGCGAAGCTTCCAATCTAACTGTCCATACCCCACGTCAATCGCATAGACCCGCTTAGCCCCATGCTGCAGCAGACAATCCGTAAACCCACCGGTCGAGGAACCGACATCCATCGCAACCACGTCAGAACACTGAACGCCAAAGGCATTAATCGCGGCCACAAGCTTGTCGCCAGCCCGACTCACATAGGTCGTGGCCGGGAGGTCAAGAACAATCTCGACGGTTTCATCGACAAGCTTTGCTCGCTTATCTATCAAGACCCCCTCAACTTTCACGAGTCCAGCCAAGATATAGCGATGCGCCTGCTCACGGCTGTCGGCAAAGCCACGAGCAACCAACACATGGTCCAACCGCTGCTTTCTGACAATCTGGCTTGGAGAATTCATGAATTGTTCACTGAGAAAAATGGAGATAGTGAATCGATGGGATGCATAGAATCTGTGCGAACGAATTACGACGGCTCACCGGAGGATTCAGACGACATATCCCCCTCCGAGAAGGCTTGAATTCGTTTTTTTCCGTCCTTATCTTGCACAAGAATTTCCACTTTTCGTTCAGCATCATCAAGGACTTTCATGCAGGTTTTAGATAATTTGATACCTTCCTCAAAAATTTTCAAAGACTCATCTAATGGTAATTCACCACGCTCTAATTCCGTCACAATGGTTTCTAATCTTGCCAATGCCTGTTCAAATTTCTGCGCTGCCATGTCTTCCTCACCTTCCTCGCGTCAGGACTGAATCGTTTCCAGTGCTCAATGCTCTTATCCGCCTTCTCAATTTCATTTTTGTGTTCTCACATAGGTTTCGTTCTAACAAATGTCACACGTTCTGATAGTTGAGGGGATGGCTCACGACCAGCGTGCCGGTTAAGAATGTACGTCTCAACACTCCTCCTTGATTTCTTCCACAAGACATTTTACCGTCCCATCAACGAATTTGGCTCTGACATAGTCTCCTACCGTCACATCACGAATACTTTTGACAATTTTTTTCCGACTCACATCCTCGACAATGCTATACCCTCGAGACAGCACTGTTAACGGGCTCAACGTCTGGAGCATGGCTATTTTGACGAAACTCTGGTGTCTCTTTTCTTTCACTATGCTCTGCATGCCTTGTATCGCCCTGATCCACAGTTGAGGAATAAGACGTTGCCCCGCTTGAGTCCGATGTTGTGGGGTATTCGCTGAAATTTGTGATGCAAGATAGGTTAACTCCTCACGAAGCCGTGCGTGAAAGTTTCTCACCATGTAGCCAAGGCGGGCTTCCATGTCATCTACTCGTTGCCCGTATCGATACAACCAAAGTACTGGATCGGGAAGGTCGGATCTGGCAGATTTCACCTTATGTCGATCCTGCGACAACCGATTTTGTATGCATCGTGTCAGTCGATTGCTCAGTTGCATGACTTGGAGAAGAAGGTCTTCAGCAGACGGAGCCACCATCTCTGCGGCTGCTGATGGGGTCGGCGCACGAAGGTCTGCAGCCATATCGGCTAGGGTCACATCGGTTTCATGACCTACCGCCGAAATCACCGGAGTTTTCGATTCGGCAATCGCTCGAACAACCACCTCTTCATTGAACGACCACAAATCTTCAAGCGACCCTCCGCCCCTCCCAACAATAAGCACATCCACTTCAACCTGCGTGTTCATGGTATGTATAGCATGAGCTATTTGCTGAGCCGCGCCCACTCCTTGAACTAAGACAGGATGTATGATGATGGACATCATCGGACACCGTCGGTGGACAATATTCAAAATATCATATAGCGCTGCCCCATGACGGGACGTGATAATTCCAATTTTTGAAGGAAAAGACGGAATGGCTTGTTTTCGATGGCGATCGAATAGACCTTCTTCTTGCAATTTGGCTTTTAATTGTTCAAAGGCAAGCTGAAGAGATCCAATCCCTTTTGGTTCAACTGATTGGAGAATGAGTTGATAGTCGCCACGGAGTTCATAAGCGGTGACTCCTCCTCGGATGATGACTTCCAACCCCTCCTCAAGAGCAAAAGAAAGATGTTGCGCCACTCCGCGAAAAAGCACGACTCGAATTTGACTCGACTGATCTTTAAGCGTGAAATACTGATGACCGGATGACGGTCGACGAAGGTTGGAAATCTGCCCCTCGACCCAAACCACAGGGAATTGGTCTTCCAGGGTGTTTCGGATCTGGCTGGTCAGTTCCGAAACGGTCAGAATGCGGGATAGGACATTCTGCAACAACTCGCCCCTTATTCATGAACTTGCAATCGTTGAACACCGATCGCTTTACCGGTCATAGCATCTATTTCAATCAGTGCGGCTCTTAAGACGGCAGGACCTTGGGCTACCTCAAAACGCCTTGGCGTTTGCAAGAGAAATTTTTGAATCACGGTATCCGCCTTCATCCCAATGACGGAATTTTGCGGACCCGTCATTCCAATGTCCGTCAAATAAGCGGTGCCTTTCGGGAGAATCTGTTCATCGGCTGTTTGAACATGTGTATGCGTTCCGACCACAGCTGAAACCTTTCCATCCAGAAAATGGCCCATCGCCATTTTCTCGGATGTTGTTTCAGCATGCATATCCACAATAATAGCCTGCGTCTGCTCTCTCAAGCTCGCCACTTCACGTTCGGCGACGCGAAACGGGCAATCAAGAATCGGCATAAATACTCTCCCCATGAGTTGGAGAATGCCGAGCGATTCACCCGAAGCCGTTTCAATGACCATTGCCCCCCGACCGGGAACCCCATCAGGGTAGTTCGCTGGTCGAAGGACACGTGAATCTTTCTGTATGAAATCAATCGCTTCCTTTTTATCCCATGCATGGTTCCCGAGCGTAATAACCGCAAGACCTAAGTCAAATAAGTCGCTGGCGATATCTGGCGTAATCCCAAAACCTCCTGCGGCATTTTCCCCATTGCCGATAACCAAATCGACCTGGTGTTGCGCAATGACTTTATGCAGACGCTTCATCATCACGCGCCGACCAGGCTCTCCCACTATATCGCCAACAAAGAGAATGTTCATAGAGAGACGACCACTATCCGTTACTTCGCAAACTCAATAAATCGATTTTCTCGAATGACCGTGATTTTAATTTGCCCAGGATACGTCATTTCCTGCTCAATTTTTTTGGCCAACTCACGAGAAAGTGTGAAGGCTTCGGTATCATTCAACTCTCCCTGACGTACAACAACACGAATCTCCCGACCAGCTTGAATGGCATAGGCCTTATCAACGCCATTAAATCCGGTGGCTAGCGACTCTAGTTTTTCAAGCCGTTTGACATAGGCTTCGAGCGTTTCACGGCGAGCGCCAGGTCGAGCCGCGGACAACGCTTCAGCAGCAGCAACCAGCACTGATTCAGGGCAAATGGGTTCGACCTGTTCATGGTGTGCAGCAATGGCATTGATAATTTTCTCAGATTCGCCAAATTTTTTGGCCATTTCAGCACCCAGCATGGCATGCGTCCCTTCTTCTTCATGACTGACCACTTTACCAATGTCATGAAGGAGTGCTCCGCGTTTGGCTAATTTCACATCAAGCCCAAGCTCGGAAGCCATAATCCCGCAAATATAGGCTGCCTCACGTGCATGATAGAGATTATTCTGTCCATAACTGGTTCGATATTTTAAACGCCCCAAAAGTTTCACGATTTCCGGATGGAAGTCGGATAGCCCCACTTCAAAGATGACCTTTTCTGCCTCTTCTCGCATGATTTTGTCCAAATCACCTTTTACCTTTTCAACGACTTCTTCAATACGGGTTGGGTGAATTCGCCCATCCTGCATTAATCGCTCAAGAGCAATTTTGGCAATTTCACGACGTAGGGGATCAAATCCAGACACAATAACGGCTTCCGGGGTTTCATCAATAATCAAATCAACTCCAGTCGCCGCTTCCAATGCCCTGATATTTCTCCCCTCACGACCAATAATTCTCCCTTTCATCCCATCACTGGCAAGTGGAACGACGGAAATAGTCGCTTCATTGACATAGTCCCTGGTAATACGCTGAATGGATCGCGTGACCATTTCAAGCGCTTCTTTGTCCGCATTCTCGCGAGATTCATCCAGTATTCGCTTACTAATGAGCGCCGCGTCCAATCTGGCTTCGCTTTCAATTTCACTCAAAAGTTGACGTTTGGCTTCTTCCACCGTCATACCGGCCACTCGTTCAAGCGCTTGACGATGCTCTTGGACTGCTTGGTCACAGGCCGCTTCTTTGCTCGCAATGCCCTCTTCTTTCTGTATGAGCATTTTTTCTCGTCGCCGAGATTCCTCTTCTCTTTTTTCTAGGTTTCCATACTTGCGATCAAGGCCCTCTTCACGTTGAAGCAGTTTTTTCTCAGTTACCTGAAATTCTGAACGTATTTCTTTTTCCCGCCGTTGAATATCAGACTTGGCCTGAAACAGTAGGTCCTTGGCTTCAAGTTTGGCATCTTTAATGAGACGCTCCGCATCTTGTTCGGCATTCTGTGCGAGCTGCCGTGTCTGCTCTTCGACTTCAGAACGTTTTGATTCATCCTTGTTTCGTTGCATGACCCCGTTCAAAATAAAACCCAGGGCCAATGCCAGGACGCCAACAAGAACTGAAATTGTGATCGTAGTAAAAATGGCAGCCACCCCCTTCCATACTATCCACACTCTAGAGTGGTGGAGTCGTGTGAACGAACACTACGTATAGTAGTGACCGGCTCAACACGAGAGAATTGTTGTAGAGGAACTGCTAAAAGTAAGGCTGTGCTGGAAAGACTGGCCGTGAAAGAGAAGGTTTCGGAGAATGTGTGCTGCGAAAACGTATCCGAGAAAAAGGCCTATCTCGCAGAAAGTCATCAGGATGACTTGTTTTATTGACAGGAATGGGTGAATGGGAAAGATTCTGCAGAGGAAAAACGAGTTGATGACGAGGAATAGCTTTTAATCTTAAATACTTCGTCGACGACTCATTTCTCAACTGAGTTACGATATTCTTCAGGTTGGATACGTAGTAGTTCGCACACTGTCTTCCGAAAACGATCATCAATAGGGTGAAAAACCCCAAAAACTTAGCCATTACCAACACGGCTGCACTTTAATGACAGCCTCCTCCAATTTTCCCTTCTTGAACAAAAAAAAGGGAACGTACATTTCTTTATTTTTAATAATCTAACACAGCTTTACAGTACCAGAGATAGACAAAGATTTTCAAGTTAAGCTGGGTTACCCTTGAAATACCAATGGTCGTGAAAATTTATTGGCCTGCAACTCGCAGAAATGCTCAGCAAAGTACCTAAGCGATAGGAAAAAGGGGATAGACTGCAGTAATACGGACGAGGTCAGCTCAAGCGGGGTTGAGTTCAAGTTGGTGATCAATATGTTCAAGCATACTCTGCGTCAACCGCTCGACCTCAACTTCGCCTGCCCGTTGATCGCGTTGATGTTGAAATAACTGATCCGCAATATTGATAGCAGCCAGGATAGCCAATTTCGTGGGCGTTCCTGTCTTCATGTTTTGTGTTAATGTTCTCATCTGTTCATCGACATAGCTCGCAAGCTGTTGAATATAGACTTCATCAGCTTCTCCCTGGAGTGAAAAACGCTGACCGTAGATTTCGACTTCAATGGGTTTTCTCACATCATCCCTCCTGGTGGTTACTTGTATTATCAAGAAACTCTAATTCACCAAGGACTTTTTCAATCCGTGAACGTATATTGGTTCGCTCATCCTCCCATCCCTGCGTCAGTTCATCATGCTTCACCATTCGTTCCCGTGCAACCTGAAGTTCTTCTTCTAAAGAGGCCTTGTCATGGCGAAGCTCAACGACAAGATCAACTAACTTTCGTACCCGTACTTCCAGAGCTTCTATGTTATCCAGACTCATGATCCCCCCTTATCAACATACTTGGATGAATCCACAAATCGGAATATAAAAATTTCAACACATCCTGTCAAGCGAAGCTGCCTGGCAAGAATGCCCCAAAAGCTCTCGATAGACACGATAACTTCCGAGCACTCGCTTAACATACCCCCGTGTCTCACGGTAGGAAATCCTCTCGACAAACTCATCGGGATCGGCTTGAGGATCCTGTGCAATCCACCTCCGCACCACATGCGGACCAGCATTGTACGCCGCAACCGTATGGACAAGGTTTCCATTAAATTGCTCCAAGAGCTGTCCCACGTAGGTTGTACCTAACTGAATATTGGTTTTGGCATCAAATAGGTCATCTTGCTGTGGAGAGGACAATCCTAACTGATGAGCGACTCTCTTGGCTGTTGCCGGCATCAGTTGCATCAGACCACGAGCCCCAACCCGAGACATGGCTCGTGCATCATATAAACTTTCTTCACGAATAAGTCCCGCGACCAGATAGGGATCTAAGCCAGAGGGTGCGTGTTGTTGAATCGTTGGTATATATCCAACTGGATACGCTCCATTCCATGCGTAGGACGTTCGAGGAATGAGGTCTTGCTTCAGTTTCTGCCCAAAGTGCCGAATCGCTAAGCGTATCCCAAAATCATAAGCCCCAGTCTGTTGAGCCAAGGAAATGATTTCAACAAGATTCGCGGTTTTCGACGTCGCACGCTTTGTGACAGCCTTGACCTCTTTTCCAGCCTCTTGCAACAGACCCAACTTCAGCAACTCACGCGCTTTTTGGTAATGCAGGTCATTCATAAGGTCATTTGATACTGCGGATGATAACGGAAGAGTTTCTTGGTTCACCAAACCCACTGTTCTCGTAGAAGCAGGCTGAAACAAGCGTGCTTTCGCTAATTGACCATAATACGTCAGCGGCTGTTCTTCAAACAAATTCCGATAGACTTCTTGAGCCTTAACCGACTGCTGCAATTGATCATGTATCCGACCTTGCCAATACTGGGCGCGCGTCCGAACATCCCGATCTTTAGAGCTCTGCCCTAAGATCTTTAATGTTGTCAGAACCTTATCGTATTGTTCTTGTTCATAATATATCCACGTCATTCGCCATAAAGCGTCCTGTCGCCTATTGAGCGAACGTGCAGATTGAACCGCTTGCTGAAATGCATCCAAGGCGGCCTCTGTTTGAGCTTGATCGTGCAGCCATACCCCTGCAAAAATATGAAGAAGCGCTTGTCGATCTCTCGATAGCCGTTTAAGGTGGGCCTGCTTATGAAGAGCAAGCACTTGAGGACCTTTACTCTGCCGAAGATAAGACCGCGCCAACCACACGACTCCATCCTGACTTCGACCCGATTGGGAGCGAGACACTCGGTCGAATACTTTTTCGGCCTTGTCATATTGCTTTAATCGAGCCAATGCCATGCCTAGCTTATATTCTGCCTCATCATATTTCTTCCCTTTCGGCACCTGCTGGAGATACTGTCGAAGCCCGACAATCGCTTTTTCGAATTGAGCGGCTCGATAGAAAGCCAGCGTACGCTTGTGCTGTTCCTCGAGAGTTGGGGCTCGTTGATTCGATTGAGGTAATTGATCAAGCAGACTCTGGGCTTCCTTACCTTCAGATTTATGGGGCACTTTCCACCAAACCTCTCGAAGTGCCTGCTGTGCATTGTCCAACTTGCCAAGCTCAAGGTGACATTTTCCGATCTCAAGCAATGCCGTTGCGGCTTGGGAAGATTGAGGAGCGCTTCTGATAGCTCGAGAATACCAACGAATCGCGAGTTCACAATTTCCAGATTCACGCCAGGCTTGGCCCGCTAACACCAATGCGTCATGTCTCAGCCTTGATTGAGAGCCCCACGTATCCACGCTCTCCAACACTTTTGCGGCTTCGTGAGGTCGCTTCGCAGTTAATAGCGTTTCTGCCAACCAAAATTGTAGATAATCTTGTAAAAGTGGAAAGGCCTCATTGGCTTGACGAAAGTAGGCAATCGCATCTGCTGGAGACGTGTCTTTCAACATGAGCCCAAGATGAACGCCAGCCCGATGAGCCCAGACTGTTCCAGGAAACTGGGTTTGAACTTTTTTCAAACTGGCGACCGAATATGACTCTGGAACTACCGAAGCCGGCGTGCGTGCTTCAGGGTTCATGGCTTGGTGAAAACAGGCCTCTGCGCTCTCACACTGCACAGAGTACGGTTCAGGAGACAGCAATGATTCGGCAGAAAATGCCGACACACCCACAAAGACACTCATCAAGACGAGATGAGCGGCAGAGAGAGTTTGTCTTCGGGTAGAACGAATTATCATGCGTATCCTTGCAAGACCATTCAGAGGTCAAGATTCTATATCATTGATCGACTAGATTCTCTCAAGTATACCGAAGATTCGTCTAGCTTCAAGAACAAATCGTCTCAAAAAAATCTGAACAGGATATCCATGACAGCCCAAGACTGTACGGGTAAAAGGACAAGCAGGAAGCAACCAGACGAGTGAATAATTTCCACTGTAGATCATCACACCAGGGATTGTCTTACAGTCAATCCAACCAGGAAGACACCAGAAAAGGTTCCATAGACCCAGAAGCCCAACTCACAGATTGATTCCAGTGATTTTCTAACGACGATGTCACTCGACAGACCTCTTTATCTTTTTCTCTATAGAAGAACTCGGTATGCTTGGACACATCAGAAATTTGTTCACGACATTCATTGTTCACACGTACCCCCCCCAAACGGCGATCACGAGCTTGATAGTCCACTAAGGCCATAAGTAATTCTCGACGACTAAAATCGGGCCAAAGCGTTTTGGTGAAGTATAGTTCGGAGTACGCAATCTGCCACAACAAAAAATTACTCACGCGCGACTCCCCACTCGTTCGGATCACTAAATCTGGGTCAGGCAAATCAGCAGTGGAAAGGTATTGAGCGAACTGAGCCTCGTTGAGACTGTGGCGGTCAACCAGACCCTTCTCAGTATCTCCCACAATCTTATTGACGGCCGAAAGAATTTCATCTCGCCCACCGTAACTGAGCGCGAGTGTCAGCGTGAATTGATCAGCAGCCTGGGTCGCCCGCTCGAGTTCACGAATCATGATTTGCACGGGCTTCGGCAATAACTCTCTACGACCAATCACTCGAAGACGGACACCCTCCTGAAGAAATTGCCGACAATACTGTTGAAAAAACTCCGTAAAGAGTTCCATCAGCAGCGCCACTTCTTCACGAGGTCGCTTCCAATTTTCTAAAGAAAATGCATACAATGTGAGAGCAGGAATCCCAAGGTCTCGACAGAGGAGCACAGTCTCACGTGCCGATTCTACGCCGGCGCGATGCCCGGCAATACGTGAATACCCACGCTCCAACGCCCACCTCCCATTCCCATCCATAATAATCGCGACATGCCGGGGGAGCGCATCAACGCGTAATTGAGCCGTTAACATTTCGGCTGATTCATGCACCTTTTCAAGATTGGCTTGATACATAGACGTTCCTGTTCACATTCATGTCTGACTGATGAACATGTTGATCGTGGGGTAATAATCGTCACACCGCCCGTGGGTCAATTTTTCTTTGGATACGTTGAAAACCCGCTGACATTCAAGAAATCAGTCCATAGACAAACAAGACAACTCCGACAAGCAACGCAAAACCAAACAGCATTTGAAGCGCAGTTTTTTTCCCAGAGGTCAATGTATTCCATTCTTCGCACAACTCTGACAGCCATTGATTCTTCACAGGTTGCTGACGTTGTCTAACATCTTCTGAAACGCATACCTCTTCGAGTTCAACAGTAGGGGAAGGCTTAACGACCAGGGGTTCAAGCACCTGTTGACACACAACCGAAGAACTTCTTTCCTTTTCTTGGTAAAGAATTGCTTCAGGAGCAGATGGGTTCATCTTTCCGCAATGTGGACAAGATAACGCGTAATTGGACATTTCCCCATCGCATTGGAGACAGGATGTCATGGCCATCTGATCGTTTCTTCCGCACGACCGTACATATTCATTGATGACATTTCTCCGTTTTGTGTTTCAACCTCCAGACCTCACATTCCCTAACATCACATCAACCGCTTTCACCGTGTACCAGCTATTCCCGCGCCGCCGAAGCGCAAATTGACCGTTATGATGTTGCG
Source organism: Nitrospirales bacterium (assembly GCA_021603905.1). Classification (GTDB taxonomy): domain Bacteria; phylum Nitrospirota; class Nitrospiria; order Nitrospirales; family UBA8639; genus JAGQKC01. Next base: position 8,570 of record BQIU01000044.1, on the reverse strand, counting down.
AGCGCATCTTCCGCAAGCGGCACAATGACCTTTATGGGCTCTTGAATCGGTCTCTGATGCGCCAAATACATTAGGTGCATCAACAACCCATCCGTCAATTGCTGACCTTTACTGATGATAACTTTTCCCACCTCATCCCGAACACCTTCGGCAAGAATCATGCCTGCCCGTAACCCATCTAATGACAACTCCATGATGGTGTATTTTCTCTCTTTCGCAAACGACTGCTTCAGTGCGTCCAACAAGATGGGGTCATACCACCCTTCACGCTTACACAATTCTTGCAGTGCCGTTCCCTGATCCGTTCCGCCAGTCTCTAACGTGTCAAAATCCAAGACCACCTTGAGCATACGCGCTTCAACAGGTATTTCCCTTCCCTGATTTGAGAGTTCGAACGGCGGACCACTACCATCAAATCGTTTTTCTTGAAAACGAACGATTTTGGCCACTTCCTCCATACGCGGAATGGCAGCAAGCAAATCTCCTCCAATTTGCGGATGCCTGGCAAAGAGTTCGTCTTCTTGGGCGGTTAACGGTTCACCGCGATATTTTTTTTGAAGCACCTCTTGCGGCATCGTGACCGTTCCAATTTGAGAAAGCAGCGTCGCCGTCTCAAGGAGCCAGGTACATTCTACCCCCATCGGCCTCGTCATCCCCTTCATATATCGCTGAATACGCGATGTCCGACCAAACGCCTCCGGGTTCGACAATGAAAACACTTCAATAAGACTCTTCAAACACCCATTGAGTGTCCGCTCCAGAATATCTCGCTCCGTTCGCAAGAGCCGGTGATGTTCAAGACCGGCCTGAATGGTCTCAAGTAATAATTCATGCGGACACGGCTTTGAAAGAAACCGAAAGACCTCACCATCATTGACGGCTTTCATGGCCGTCTCGACATCAGCATATCCCGTAATGAGAATTCGAGAAGTTTCAGGCATCTGGGCTTTGACCATCTTTAAAAACTCTATCCCATCGACATTTGGCATGCGAAAATCAGACACCACCACGGCAAATGGGCCATCGCTGCTTAACTTCTCAATGCCCCATTCTGGTCCTAAGGCCGTATCGATTTCATACCCTTTACGAAACTGTCGCTTATAAGCATCCAAGACATTTCGACTATCGTCTACAAATAAGATTTTTTCAGGCATATCCCAACTCCTGCCCCTGAATCTTGGCCGCAGACCGTTGCCATTTTGGCCAAGGATCAGGGTATCCATGACTCGTCAAGTACTCCATCGCGCGATTGGATGGTACACCGTCGCTGTCCTGCGGCCACCCCCCACCATCAAGCGTATTGGCAGCATACACCGCAATCGTTGGTGTAAATTCTGACATTCCTAACCCTAAAGGATTGTCATGATACGCAACAGCATCAACAATCGCCTGAGGAAATGTTTGTCGTCGAAGATATTCAGCACCAACTATTTCATGTGAAATCCCCACCTCAAGCAGTTCAGCCGTTGCAAGAGAAAGACTCTCCCGCCGTGCCCGTGACATCACATCGAGATAACGGTTCGAACCAAAAGAAACAACGAGGATCAGTAATCCAATGTCATGCGAAAATCCAGCGATACAAGACTGCATGATCACCTGTGAATCCACACACTCCTCTTTGGCCAGAGTTCCGGCCAAACAACCCGTGCGTAGACTATGCCGCCATAATCGCTCGACATTCAGAAACTCATTTCGTTCATTCTCTAATAGAGCAAACGCCCGAGCCACAGCCAGCAGTTGCTTCATCGTCTCGGCTCCCAACCACACAATTCCTTGATCAATCGTCTTTGGCTGATAATCAAATACCAACCATGTGGCCTTGAGCAGTTGAATCAACTTGCCCTTTATGTCGCGTTCTGATCCTCGACGAAGACCCTTCTCGCGGCATAACCCAGGCATGCCCAACGCAACCTCTTCGTGTCGAAGACATGTCTTGAGATTCAACAATGTGGCATCGCGAACATGACCTTGTTGTCCGCCCACTGACCATTTCTCCTGATTCAAACATTCCCACACAAATGTCGAACCAAGCAGATCAAAACTTTTTGTATTTGTCGTCCAGGGTATCTCCTGCGGGAGAACCCATAGAGATGCATGAGAATACGTCTCTGACAGGGACGTATGATTCGTACATAATATGCGACGTGATCGTTTCATTACATAGGCCAGATCAACTGCAAGTTAGCTCATTGACTCAATTTTTTGAGTAATCATAGGTAAGGCCTCGACACGCTTAGGTGGCGTACCATCTTGGCCAAGCAGTAAAATACCTGGACGTGTATCTGTCTCACCGTGAATGGGGCTCAGAGTCATATTTAAAAAATGTTCAGTACATGAGTGGTCAAGATACCGTAGCTCGAATATCTGAATAGGCTGTTGTTGATCACGACAATCTTGTACGGCCATCATCAGAGTATCCGAATCCCAATGAATGTTCATTGATTGAATCGAATGTCCTAAGATCGTTGAAGAGGAAATTCCAAATGTCTGTTCTGCCACGGCGTTCCACCGAATGACACAATTGTGTTTGTCTAGACCGATCAAGACTGAAGAAATCGCTGCGATGAGGTTTTCAGTTTCAGCAAGCACTTTTCGGAGCGCATTCTCAGTCTGACCTATGGACACCAGTTGCTGTTTGGCTCGATAAGCAAGATTCCATTTTGAGGTCAGTGAATCCGCGAGTTGCCGGACTTCGACCATGTCAAAAGGCTTACGTAAGATCAGCAATTTCTCACTATGCCCTAACCGTTGCATGACCTGATCCCATTGATGGTCTGAATAAGCCGTGCAAATCACCATTTGTAAGTCCGGATCCGCTTTCCATAAATATTCAATTGTCTCAATGCCATCCCATCCTGGCGGCATTCGCATATCAACAAAGACCATCGCAAATGGACGCTTATCCCGAATCGCCTTTTGGACAAGTGCAAATCCGACTTGACCTTGGTCCGCACAATCCACTTCATATCTCCCTGAGGTCTGGGCATCCTGGACGTCGCCAAAGAGTATTTTCTCGGCATCGGTCAAATCATCGTTCCGAGTGCCACCCCCGAGTATCTTCCTGAAGTCCTCATGAATTGCTTGATTGTCATCAATAATCAGAATTCGCCTGTTCACGTCAGACTCATGTTCTGTCATAGAAGCAATCTTTCTTCGCCTTTGGGATCGTTATCGGGAGGTATCTAAAGAATTTGGAAAGATACGTCAGTCCCGTATCCTTTTTTCTCGGTTAGATACCACGCACTCTTAAATACAGAATCGCCTTAGGACCGAGTTGCCTGCGGCCTCAGAACGCTCACCATGGACATCATTAATGCAACAATGAAAAAAGCCGAAAACGAATGGAGTATAGGTATGAGGGTGTGACGATTGATCGAAGTACCAATACGCACTACGTGGCCTTTGATCGCGATGATAAGATCGGAGCTTTTTCGATCCAGCCGAGCTAGCCGATCCCGGATCCCAGCACCGGATAGCTTGTCAGACCTACGGTCTTGGAACTCATAATCTGGAATATGCGTCAAACACGGAAAAACGTCGCCTAAGAATCTGCCAGACAATTAGTGTGAACACAAGAGATAGGACCCGGATCATTTCTCTTATGAACAGGGGAAAACTATCGTCATAGGTCAGGCGGTATCGCAACCGGCAAGGTTAAGATAAATGTTGCCCCGTATCCTTCTCCATCACTCTTCACATGAAGCGAACCACCCATATTCTTGGCCAAGAGAGCTCCACTGTGCAGTCCGAACCCATGTCCATCTTTCTTGGTAGTAAAACCTTGAGAAAAAATATGTGTGAGCTGGTCAGAATGAATGCCGACACCCGTATCGGTCACTTCGAGCTGGACCATATTTCGTTTATTCGTCGCAGGCCCAATTCGAACCGTGAGTATTTTTGGATCAACCGTCTCCATCGCTTGCGTGCTATTACGAATTAAGTTGACCAAGATTTGCAAGGTTTGATGCTTATCAACAATCACTTCTGGGATATCGACGAATTCTCGAACAATTTTCCCTTCCAGTTTCTCTAGCAGCACCTTATTGATTGTCATGGCTTGCTCCATGAGATCAACCAACACGACGGGCTCATGCAGCCCACCCGCTTTGACCATTCCCTGCTGCATCGCCACACATTGCTTGGCATGTTCTGAGCTTTCGATTAATGACTCTAACTCCTTAAGTGTCACTCGCTGCTCATCAAGCAGGTGGTCAGCTAGCTGCGCGAGATACCCAGGGATCTGTCGGCCTTTCTCATCCTGAGACAAATAGACATTGAGGTCATCCATGTGAGCGTTGAGCATTTGGGAAATTTTTCGGACATCACCCACGAGCGACTGCCGCAACGTCGTCCCCATAATCCCAACAGAGACATTGATACTGTTCAGCACATTCCCAACATTATGAAGCACGCTAGTTGCCACATCAGCCATACCAAGACGACGAGATGTTTCAACAAGTTGATCCTGAAACTGACGCCGCTCGGCTTCGAGACGCTTACGCTCGGTTATATCTTGCGCAACACACACTAATCCCTGGATGACCCCGCTCTCATCTTTCATCAGTGAGCCGGAAAGTGCCATGGGAATAACTTGGCCATTTTTGGCATGGTACGTGGTTTCAACGTTACTTACCACGCCCTGAAAATACAGCCTTTCCATAATGGAGCCTTGGGTCAACTCTTCACCAAAAATCTTACTCGGACATTCCCGAAGTAATTCGTCTTCTGCGTACCCTAACAACGTCAACAACGAACGATTCACCGCCTCAATAGTCATATCAGCATTGATAACCAGTAACGTATCAGCCATCGATCCGATGATATTTTCCATATGCGTTTTGGCAGCAGACAACTCATCTTTTGCCCTCGCCAGCTCAAAATTCGTTCCGTCCAAATCTTGGGCTGTTCGAAGATTATGCGCCTCAACACTCCAACGAGGCTCCATATCTTGACTCAATTGTGCATGGGTTCCTTGTAGCTGTAAGTGTTGCGCAACAGCCACAGTTGAGACACCTCCCACCTGATACCTGATACGTTGAGAAAGAAACCACTTGTGTATCATGACAGTAAAAATTTGTTGGACGTCGATCGCGTGAAATGGCTTTCGTAGAATCAAGAGTTGCTCTCGATGCGTACTACCCTCGAGCCCTAAAACACATTGACTGTTCACATTGGCCTTGCAAAGAACACAATGGAGAAAGCGATCAACACGCCAATATTCTTCGATGGTTTTTTCCCCTGACCATCCCGTCCCCACATTTTCGTCGAAAAACACCAGAGCATAGGGATATTTAGCTTCTAAGGCTTGTCGAATGAATGCTAAACCGGCCTCACCCGTTTTCACATATTCAACGTCGAACGATGGACGAGGTGTAGACGTTCCTACCAATAGTTCGTCGAAAATTTGTCGAAAATCCGCATGAATTTTCAGCTGGTCATGAACAACCAATATTCGGCATTTCGTATCTTGTAGAACATCCACGACCAGGCACCCTTCTCTGATTCAACATCTTCGACGTTAGCTGACGTTTCTTTTGTACTTAATTCAGATGGAGAGGCTTGACTCGTTGTAGACTATGCATCGCCTGTAAGCTTGCCCGATATTTGGTTATACCTTTCATAAACTCTAAATACCCGTCTAAACTATTGGGTTTGGTGATAAACGAATGGGCGCCCAAGTTATAGGCACTATCGATATGCTTGGCGACACGTGAGGTTGTCAAAACCAAAACGGGAATATCCTGCAACTCTTGATCAGATTTAATCTCGACTAAGGCCGAACATCCATCTTTTTTGGGCATATTCAAATCCAAAATAATCAGACCAGGGCGAGGTGATTTCACGGGATCACCATACACCCCGCGACGAGTCAGATAATTCATTAACTCTTCACCATCATGCACAAACCGCAAATCTTGTCCGAGTCGACACTCATCCCAAGCCGCCTGCGCGACCAAACAGTCATCAGTACTATCATCCGCCATTAACACAATGAAGGGAACGGCTTGCATACAGGTACTCATCATCACGCCCTCCTTTTATCTAAAGAAAACTCATCGTCAGGGAAATCGTGCGCTTTTCGCCCCCAGTATTTCTGGTGCTAGGCATCTCCAATCAGAGGATCTATCTAGTTAATTATTGAGTTTTTTTATTCATGCAGCATCTCAACGCAGAAATGTCATAATTAACAGACGGTACGGGCATGGAAAGATCATCAATCAGGAAGTAATTGGATTTGCCTATGGTTTGCGCGACCCATTTTGGCAAGTCATGCGACATCTACTCAAAAACAAGACCGCGTGTGCGAAGATCAAAAGCAGGATGGTAGGGTCCCTCTACGCTGAGCAAGGATAGGAAACTGGAGGGAGAAGCGTGCTCCATAAACACAAACGCCCATCGACAAGATGGGCGCAAACAGACCATGACGCTTCATTGACCAGTGTGGCGGCCAGGCGAACCCCGGAAGAACCATCCTCCCAATTCAGGTCCCTTAGCTTTGCGTCCTACCTTCTCAGGTAGTTTGCCCTTTGCACCCTGTTGTCTCTTTTATCGGTGTCCAACAGGATTACTTGAGAAATGATTTTATGAGTAATTTTAATCAGTTACAGTCTGGCCTTGATACTGAAACGGCACTCGTATTCACTCGGCACTCACAGGACGATTTAAAGCTGTGGAACCGACGCCAGCTTCTGACCCACACGCGGTTTCGGTAGAATTTCCCATTGGAAGCGTGAGAAGAAAAGTCGACCCCTCTCCAAGCTGACTCTGCACGGTAATGGTACCGCCACAGCGATCAACAATTTTCTTACAGACGGCTAGGCCAATCCCCGTTCCTTCATATTCATCTCGACCATGTAGACGTTTGAACATCCCAAAAATACGATCCGTATATTGGCTATCCATACCAATCCCTTCATCTTCGATTCGAAGTTGGCACAACATACGTGCCCGCAGTCCATCTTGTTGACGACGCTCTTTCATCATGCGAGCAGACACGCGAACGACAGGTGCTTCATGTGGCTTATGAAATTTCAATGCGTTCCCGATTAAATTTTGCAATAACTGACGCATTTGAGTCTTGTCGGATTCAATCACCGGAAGGTCCTCCACTTCGACCTTCGCATGTGTTTCTTCAATACGCACGGCAAAATCATGAAGAATGTCCTCAACGACTTCGCCAAGCGCCACTGACTCAACACTTCGATCATGGTGTTCCAATCGAGAATAGACCAGCAAGTCTTGAATGAGCCGTTGCATTCGACCAGAAGCCTTGAGAATTCGCCCCAAGAACTCGAGGCCAGATCCGTTTAACGCACCTCCACATTTCACTCGCAATAAATCGCTAAAAACTTGGATAGTATGAAGAGGTTCTTGAAGGTCATGGGCGGCCACAGAGGCAAACTGGTCAAGCTCATGATTGGATCGTACCAATTCTTCAGCTTTATTCCGAAGTGCGAGCTCCGCTCGTTCGCGTTCATGCACCTCGATTAGCGCATGATCTCGAGCTTCACTCAGGTCTTTATTCCGTTGTTCCAAGTCTCGAATGGACTGCGCGAGTTGCGTTTCGATCGACTGTCGGCGAAGTACATCATGTTCTAATTGAGCATTGACCGCACGGAGTTCAGACATTCGCTGATCCACGAGATGCTCTAACTCGCCTAGACGGAGCCTGGCATATCCCGCCCAATACCATTTGTAGGTGAGCGAATTCGCTAATTGTCGAACTTCAATGGGATCGAACGGTTTTCGGAGAATAAGGAGTTGATCGCGATGTCCTAAGCGAGGAATCACCTCGTCCCATGGATGATCTGAGAAGGCGGTACAAATCACCGCCTGAATGGCTGGATCTATTTCCCAAATTCGCTCAATGGTTTCGACCCCATCCCATCCTGAAGGCATTCGCATGTCCACAAAGACCACAGCATAAGGATTTTCTTGCTCCACGGCCATCTTGACCAGATCAAAACCCGAAGAGCCCCGGTCAGCACTGTCAACAACAAATGTCTCTTGATAGGGTGACCTCACACTCTCCTCAAATAATGTGTCTCGTGCAGCATAAATGGGAAACTCTGAAGTCGAAGAGCCTAATACTTTTCGGTAGTCGTCAATAATGGCAGGATTATCATCAATCACCAGGATGCGTCGATTGAGGACAGGCGCTTCAGACATACGACATCGCCTCCGTTGTGTATGGGTAACCTAGGGACACTCTCGACCCAATGAGTTCACGATGGCTAAATGTTGTTGACCCAGTGCATCGCCTGCCACCTTCTGGAAATCCCAGACAAAAAAACCAGCCCCTTACGCCACTTTATTCAAAAACCCTTGGCTGCACATTCCGAAGCCAACCGGCCACATCCATAATGAACAAATGCCTATATTCATAACTTGAAAGGAAGACAAAAACATGAGAACAAGGAAGCGGTCAATCACTCGTAGTTAATCATGTTTCGCAGGAGGCACGACCATTGCCAATTGAATTTGTTCAGCTTCTCGTTGAAATTCCTCGGCACGTTCATCCGCCAGTTGCGCCATCAGATCAAACTGCCCCTTGTCATGTTGAGCTTGAT
>BQIU01000043.1 GCA_021603905.1 Nitrospirales bacterium | reverse complement strand
AGGCTAAACGGCGTCAACAAGCCCCGAAACGGGAGGTGAAGGGAAACAAAACGAGGACCTGAAACAAGAAGCCCACCTCAAAAAACTATTCGAGAGACCAACCCCCTCAATTCAGAGGACTTTTGCAGAGGGTTCTATAGGATTATACCTGTAATACCTACAGGTGGTGATATGGAATAGAGTTGCACCGCCGACACGAGGATTTTAGGTCACTTTGTATGCAACTCCTCCAATTAGCCCCAGAGTTCTTTTAACCGCTGGTCTCTTCCGCAACTGTATCGATAGAATTTATATCGTAAAGGATTTTTTTGATAATAATCCTGATGGTAGTCTTCGGCAGGATAGAACTCCGTGGCCGCGGAGATTACGGTGGCGATATTTTCTGGAAATGTTTTTGTTTCTTCGATTAATTTTTTTGATGCGTCAATCAGTTGTCGTTGTTCATCAGTATGGTAAAAAATTTCCGGTCGATACTGATCACCATGGTCACAGAATTGTCGGTCTGGCGTTGTCGGATCAATATTTTTCCAATAGACTTCGAGCAGAGCAGCATACGTAATCTTACTCGGATCATAAATCACCTCGATCGCTTCAGCATGTCCCGTTCCTCCAGCGGAGACTTCCTCGTATGTTGGATTGACTGTATGTCCTCCGATATATCCTGAGGTTGTCGATATCACACCTTCCAGCTTGTCATAGGGTGGTTCCATGCACCAAAAGCATCCACCGGCAAAAGTGGCCTTTGCGTATTTCCCGCCAGATGTACCGGTATCCATCGAAGATGCTGGAGCCTGCCCGAGTATGAGAACGATTGCGCTGAACGCCAAGATACTCGCAACTATCATATTTTTCATGAGCCTCACTCCTGTTTAAATCTCGAATGCCAGGGGTTTCGAGAGATTTTCTGTCCGTGTATCCATGCTTCATGTATTATACCAAACAGTCTATCTAGTTCATGAAATGTTACACCCCTTATCCGCTCACCAATGCCAGGTCTGTTCACATGCGTTGCGACGTTGCTGGAGGTATCAGTATTTGGAAGCATATTTGACCATGGAGTTAGCCGTTGAGCTTCAGACGTCTCGCTTCATGTCCTGAAGCGGTAAGGGTTCGAATGCCAGATTGATAGTAAGATATGGTGATTCTTACAACTAGCGGATGAGGAGGCCTTGCACTCACCAAAGTAGGGCTTATCCGGAAACGTTGATGACTCTTCCTGATCATATCAAACCGGGCTTAGAAATTTTATTTGTCGGAATTAATCCCGGGACAAAATCTGCGAAGGTCGGCCATCATTATGCCGGCCATTCCAATAGATTTTGGAAGCTATTGAATGAGGCGAACTTTGTTCCGTATCCTGTTACCTATCATGATGATTGGCGTTTGCCAGAGTGGGGATTAGGGTTAACTAACATTGTTGCTCGCACAACTCCAGGCAGTAGTGTTCTGAAAAAAGGTGAGTATGCTGAAGGGCGGGCGTTATTCGTCGAAAAAGTTCGTCGGTACCGTCCTCGTATTATTGCGCTACTCGGTGTTACGCTTTATCCTGTGGTGTTTCCGCCTCATGCCGATTCTGGGGCGTGTCGACAACGTACGTCTTCCAGGTCGCGAGTGGGTTTTGCTCCAGAATTGTTGGAAGGCGCACAGGTGATGGTGCTTCCAAACCCGAGCGGTCGGAATGCCCATTACTCGTATCACGATATGTTAAAGAATTTTATAGAACTGAATCGCGTACGACAGGACAACTCCGGTCGCCGCTGAGAAACTGAAAACTTTTTGTTTGTGTGCGTCTTTAAAGGGAATGCACGATGACTTTTAGAAAAAAACTTGTACTGATTCAATGCATCGTATTGCTGCTCATCTCAACGCAAGGACTTAGAACGGATGCGTGGTCGTTCCAATTGCATGATGCGGTTGAACAAGCTAAGCATGCTACGGTCGGAATCTTGCGCCATGATTCGGATGAAGCATCTCGTCAATCTGTGCAATCGCAGTTTGCGATCCGTGGCTCAGGGGTTCATCTTGGCGAAGGGTATATCCTGACCGCGCGACATGCCGTTGAACGGACAAGCGGTGGCAAGACTGAGATATCACAAGCGATTCATGTGCTCACTGATGGGCTTGCCGAATTATCTGCACAGTTAATCGGTGTGAATAGATTTCTCGATGTGGCGTTGTATCAGCTTGATGAGAATTCGCATGTAGGTGAACTTGCCTTTGTTTCATTTGAGGAAGAAGCATCACGTCAAGGGGATGAAGTGTTTACCGTTGGGTATCCGCTTGGATGGGGCCCTGCATTGTCCTTTGGGCGTTTAGGGAATCCTCGAACCTTTTTACCCACGGCACAATCCCGGTTGTTACAGGTCGACCTTTCGACTTGTAGTGGAAACTCCGGTGGTGGACTGTTTGGAACGGATGGCCATCTTGTTGGTCTGATTCATGCCATAATTCAAACGCAAACCGAAAGTCGTGAACGTCGATGTAGTCAGTTTGCCTTTGCGATTCCTGGTCCATTAATTGAAAAAATTGTGACCACGTTAAAAGCTGGAAAGTCCTATGCATTCCCCAGACTGGGTATTCGTATGAAGGTCATGAAGATTGATCAGCAATGGCGGGTGGCTGCCGCATTGGCGAAAGGCCCTGCGCGAATAGCAGGGGTGAAGAAAAACGATGTGCTGTTAGCGATTAATGAAACGCCGATTACGTCGGCGGCAGAATTGAAAAGTTATTTAATTGAACGTACCACACCTGGTCAGGTCATAGACCTTCGCATCCTTCGAGAAGAAAAAGAAAAAGTTCTTCAGGTCACGTTGGGAGAGTCATAAATTTATTTTAAAGTCTGCATGAAGGCCTGTATTTCTGGGACTAGATCACCTCCTCCATTCGAACGACCTGACGTGGCCGCAGCTATCCCTGCTGTGAGTACTGTTTTGGCTTCTTCATGTTTTCCTAATTTCCCCAACACTTGGCCTAATATCCAGTGAGAGGAAACATGAATTGGGTCAAGCTCAACTGCAACGCGGAGATTTTCCGCTGCTTCTTCAAGATTGCCGCCGTCCTCGTAAATCTTCTTTCCGAGGCCATAGCGACCGAGAAAGCCTTTGGGGTTTTTCGCAACCATCTGTCGAAATGTCTCGATATCCATGCAGTCCTCCTTCTCGATACACCAGTGTAAGATTCGATCATACCATCGTTTCCCTCAAAGTTACGAGGTGGCATCTGTTTCATTCGACAGTCACGTTCTTAGCTCCTCGGCAAAGCGTTGTAGCTGCATCTGAAGTGTCTGCATGTCGGATGGTGCGTCGGTCGTATATTCCTTGAATGCCCCCGATATTGGGTGTTGAAAGCCAAGGGTCTGTGCATGGAGCATGACTCGTGGAATGGCGATCTCGGCAACGTGACACACTGGCGTCCCGCCATAGAGAGAATCTCCCAAGATAGGCGTGCCGAGAGACGCAAGATGCACTCGAAGTTGATGGGTGCGGCCGGTGTGTGGAGAAAGCATGATGCGAGATGCTAACTTCTTCCACCGCTGTATAACACAATATTCCGTTACTGCCGCTCGTGGGGTGGCTGTATGAGATGAGTGCTTTTTAGGGACATGTGCATCGCGTCCAATTGCCAAGTCAATCACGCCGTGATTTTTAATAGGAATGTGCCAGACGATGGCCTCGTAGCGACGTGTGATGGAATGATTTTCAAATTGACTAGCAAGCGTTCGATGAGCTTCTCGGTTTTTGGCGATGACCAAAAGTCCAGAGGTATCCTTGTCAAGGCGATGGACGATTCCAGGAGTCAGTTTATCCTGATTGGTGGCTTGAAAATGATCCAGTACGCCGTTCAGCAATGTTCCAGCCCAATTCCCCGATGTTGGATGCATCACAACTCCGGCAGGTTTATTCACGACAATGAGTACCTCATCTTCGTAGATGATTTCCAAAGAAACGGTTTTCCCCTCAACCTTCAAGGCACTTGGTTGAGGCCTGTCCAGAGTAATCGTGTCCCCTGGCTTCACCTTCTGGCTTGGTTTGACTATGAACGTATTAACCCGTATTCGCCCCAGCATGATCAGTCGTTGCAAGCTTGAACGAGAGATTTCTGGCTGTCGGTGAGCGAGAAACCTATCGAGACGTTTGGGTTTTTCTCCTGACGTAATGAGGAATTCAGTAATCACGTTTACGTCTTGTTTCGTCTCGAGAGCATGACAGAAATAGATTGGTTATGATATTTGGCCGTGTCGGGTGTTGTAGGCGGAACATTCAGTCTCGTTCTGTTGGTTCTTTCAATCATCATAGGATTTGTGTTGGTATGCTACTATAATCGTTCACAAATTGAATAGGAATATCGTGTGAGGGAGTCGTTTTGTGACGAAGTAAAAGCTTGAAGCATGAGTCCAGGCTACCAAGTTAGGGGTAGCCTGCTCGGAGGAGGAAAACCATGGGGAAGTGTTACAACTCAGTCGTCGTTGATGCCCCGTGTGACACGGTTTGGGAGACTCTACGAAAGTTTCATGATTTATCGTGGGCATCTGGTGTCGTGACGCAAGTGGATAAGATCAGCGAACTTGAGAGTGATCAAGTTGGAGCAAAACGTATACTCAACGGTGTCTTTCATGAAACGCTCGTGTTGTTTGACGATCACGAACGGACGTTCATGTATCGCATCGACGATGGTCCCGGTCCGGTTGCGAAGGATGCGGTGAAGCATTATATCGGGGCGGCCAGGGTGTTGCCCATCACAGAGAATAACACAGCCTTCGTCGAGTGGCAGTCGTCCTATGAATCACCGGATGATGCGGCAGTTGGGGAATTATGCAATCCCATTTATCAGGCGCTCTTGCAGGCGCTCAAAAAGCATTTTGCGTGATGGTGATTGGGGTGCAATGGAAGAATTGAATCTTGAGGTATTCTGCCGGGTATTGAATTTATGTAAGTCAAGAGGTAGTCCTAGGTATGTCAGGTAAGTTGTCTGCGACTTCTTGATAGGTTTTTTTGTTCTCAAGAGCTGAAATGACTTCATTGAGCGGTTCAGCCCATATCTCTGGAAAATCAGCTTCACCTTGAGTCGTAAGTGGGTACGCTAACTTTTCTACGGGAGGGGAAAACGATGCAGTGACCCCGTCCTTATTCCCTCGCGCATCAGCCCGATACCAACCAAATTTATCAAGATAGAGGGCGTTGAGGCCATGTAAGCAAAAAGGTAGTCTATCGTCGCTGATGGTCAGTCGTTGATAACAAAGTCCTGTTGGAATATTGTTTGCCCTGAGCAATGTGGCGAGCAGATGACTCTTCGCATAACGATACCCGGTGCCATGTTGAAGAACCTCAGAAGCTTTGCACGTCACAGGGTTGAGGGCATAATCCCAACTATGTTTGATGTCATCACGCACAAACTCGAAGCAGGCTTTGGCAATATCAAGAGAAGACCGATGGTTGTTGGCTAACTGTTGAGCTTGAGCTATAACGGCCGGTGTTTCCCAATCGATATAGCGGCTCGATGCCAGATAGGGATTCATGTCTGGCAATGTTTGCTCACGCAAAATGGATCACTCCTGACGGCTGAGGTTGATTTCTGAGTTCATACTTTGACAGGTTGTGAACTCACAATTGAATTATATGAAATGTGCTCTGTTACGTCATCACATTTTAATCGTATCAAAGAAATGATTGTTCAATGATTGTCAGAAGAAGGCTTCCATTCAAGTGGTTTCTACAAATTGACGGTTGGGCTGTCTTGTTTTATACCCTGTATGGCTACGGAGTCTGCACACTTCATTTAGAATTCTTTTTTGAAAAACTCGCATTTCCTTTTACCGGGATTAGTGTATTTGGAACGGCCATCGCAATTTTATTGGCGTTTCGAAATAATTCGGCTTATGAACGGTATTGGGAAGCCAGGATCGTTTGGGGGGAATTAACGAATTATTCAAGAAATTTTGCCTCGCAAGTGCTTGTCTATATTCGACCTCCTCAAGGGAGCGATGCCCATCCTGAGCAGGTCGCGGAACTGCATCGAGAGTTTATTTATCGGCACTTCGCATTTTTGCAGGCTTTGCGTTTACAGCTGTTAGAGGGGTACATGTCGAATGTCCTTGCTCCCTTCGTTAATAAGGCTGAGTTAGACCGGTTGGATGGAGTGGCCAATCAAGCGACACAGCTGAATCATTGGCAAGCGAAGCGATTACAGGAAGTGTTTGATGCTGGCTGGATTGCCCCGCGCCCCTATGTGATGGGATTAATGGACTCTGTCAAAGATTTTTATATTGCTCAAGGTAAATGTGAACGAATTAAACATACTCCCTTGCCTCGTCAATATGGGTTTTTCACCAAGGTATTTGTGTGGGCGTTTCTGTTACTTCTTCCCTTCTCACTGGTGCAACATTTGGGATGGGAAACACTACCTATTTACGTGATGCTGGCGTTCATGTTTACGGTTATGGAACGAGTGGGAAGTCGAACCGAAGACCCATTTGATGGGAAAAACGAGGATGTTCCGATGAATGCGATTTGCCGAAATATTGAAATTGATTTACGGCAACAATTGGGAGAAACGTCTGTGCCGCCTAAAATTGAACCGATCGATGGTGTGTTGATGTAACTGTTGCCTGATATGTCTTTTGGTTTTTTCTGGTCGTGCACTCACCATGATGTGTATGATTTTAATGCGACATGCGCATCGCGATCCTCATTTATGATCCATGGTTCCCCTCGCATTCATCTGACGTGTAAGGACTCACCCCCCGAACGAACAAAATTCTCAGGGGGTGGGTCGTCGTTAATGTCGATGTCGGCGATGAAGTCTTCCACCTTTAAAGTGGCCACGATGGTTCGGGTGTCCTCCAAAATATCGTGGTCTATATGTATGCCGTTCATAGTACCGATAGGCAAACGGGGATGGGCCAAAATAATGTCGATGTCCAAAGTGTCTTCTGAGGTGTCCCTGTGGGCCTCGAAATCTATGTCGATGTCCTCCAATACCCAGGTGAAGGCCTCCAGGACCAACATGAATGGAAAGTCCAGTCAAATGAAGTGGTGTCGTATATGTTTTCTGTCCTTCTCCTGCCCAAACAGGTGAAATTATTCCTAATGTCAAAAACAGTAGGCCGCTTATAATAGAAGTTTGGCGTAAGCCGACTTGTCGTGAGGGGGTAGGTCGCGGCACAGGTCCTGTTCCAGTCGAAATCAATTGACGTGTGTTCATGCTGTACCTCCTTTTGTCATAATTGCGATCAATTCACTATATCTATATTCATTATACTAGTCAATTTGACATGTATTATGAAGTCTTTATGCTATCTGATAAAGTTATTTTATTAACTGTTACAATAACTTGCGTCTTGACTTTATACGTAGTATGCATTAATTTTTAATGTTCAAAGGATGTATGAGGTGTGATTCACCTGCGTGAAAATTGGAGGGATCTGAGTGTGAAGAGATTTTCTGATAAAGAAATCATGCGCTATATCGAGGCTGTCAATAAAGAGGCGGCGCAAGAATGGCTAACCGCATTTGCGCGTGAACCAAAGCTTCAGCAGAGTTACTATTGGACATTATTTTCGGAATTATTTTTGAAGCAAAAGAATCAGATCCCAGTTACCATGAGTGATGCGGAAAAGATCATTCCTCAATTGTCGGCCTCGCAAGCACGTCGGGCCATTCAGAATGCGAAAGATGCAAAATATTTAGAGATACAAGCGACTGGGACACGCACGAAAAATGTGCAACTGACTTCAAAGACTGAGGCAATTATTCGAAAGACCAGTGCGAAAGCTCTCAAAAGTATGGAAGAAATTTTCAGACAATCCTAAAACACACGGAAAAATGCATTCAATATTCTACGCGTCATGATTGTTCTCAACTTCGATAACATGATATCCTTAAAGAGACGATAAAGAAGGCTAAGTCATGAAAACATCTCACGCTTCTGACTTTTTCCATAGATGGAAAAAAATGAGTCCTGGAATAGCGCTATGTGGGCTCGTGCTCTTTTCATTTCCGGTAGGTGCGAGTGAACAACCCCTCCCTTGGCAATGCACGTCTTATACATATACCGGGGCTTCTCAACGTGAATGCATTCAGTCACTTTCTCAGGATAAAGAAACGAAGATTGATAAATTGGAACGGCAACTGAAGCGTCAAGAGATCATGCTTCATGAACTTCAAGAGAAGATGAGCCGACAAACTCGAAGGCATGATCGTTATTCTCAAGAATATCCTCCCTCCTATGAGTTTCTACCTTCCCCTCCCGTGGGATTTGGTCCGCCTCCTATCTATGGCTATGGTCCACCATTTGGATTTGGGTTTGGTCCACTTCCGTTTGTCCCTTCTATTGGGATCCTCATTGATTGAGATTCCATGAATGTCTAGGAGGGTGTTGGATGCCCTCTGTTTGCTTAGCTTGCCTTGCCTCAGTCCCATCCCAAAAAGTTGACTTTTCCCTTGCTCTGTCGTCTCGCTCCAAATCAGCAATGGAAATTCACAAAAGCCAGATCTGGAATTTTTATTTCTGTTGAATACAAATCAGACGTATTAATGTATTGGAAGATCGGGATGCTCAAGGAAGACTGAGGCCGGGAATTTTTCCCCTGTCTTGGTATGGCGAAGAGTGCGCTTAAGCACAAAGTCGAAGAGGAGAGGGTTGAAGTCGTACATGTCATTGAGTGATTCACGTTCTTGAGCCGTAATGTATCCAGCCGATTCAAGCGTTCGTGTTTGAATCACGATGTTGACCGCAGGGAGGGGATAATCGCTGCCGTTAATTAAGTTGTCATGAATGGAGCTGTTGCCGAGAACTTTGTCGAGATTATCTTTTCGATTGTCTTGTGTTAGCGCAGAAATATCAGCGAACAGCAGGTGTTCATACTGTGGCTCTTCAAGCATGTCGATTGCGAGGTCGATGTAGGGAATGCCAGGTGTGCAAATGGCCGCATCTTCTTCTCGGCATTCTCCTAAACTTGCGACGTGGGCCATCACCACTTTGACACCCATATCCAAAGGTTTTTTCAAGAAAAGCGGGTTACCGAGGTGTTGAAATTCTTCTGCTTCCGTTGCTTTTTCGTCACCCGTATGCGAGATGAGCGTCATATCGTAGTCATGCATGATCCGATAGTACGCTTCGAGTTGCTCGTTCATGCGTTCAGATGCCGGATGAATACCCATGGCGTTTGGTAGCCATTTGACAAATCGGGTGCCTTGCTTGGCGTAATTTGTTAAAGCGTCGAGGGCATCGGTTCGATAGGGGTGGATTGAAATGATGGGAAAGAAGAGGTCTGGGTCAGCCTCGACCTTGCTCATGACGTAGGCATTGGGTACATGAAATGTACTCAACTCTTTAATCGGGCGGCCTTCTTCATTGTGGAAATAATCAAAGGCCATAATTCCAAATTTTCCATGTTGCGGCATAAATTCAATAAGGGTTTTGAGACGTGTAAGATATTGATCGTCAGCCTGGTCTTCATCTGTGATGGCGGCTGCACTCTTATAGACTTGAAACTGGATGTAATGGATGAGTCCGCCAAATGGTGATTGCCATTCTTCATTCACAAACGTACCATTTAACTCTGTATTCATTCCAAGCAGATGAATATGATAGTCACGGAGTTGTGCCGGGTCGATTCCTTCGAATGCCTGTTTCATGAGGGTTTGTGCTTCAGCGCTCAGTTCTTTTTCTAGTTCTTGAGGCTCGTGTTCAAATGCCCCGCCAATGAGGTTGCAGCTGAGAAAAACGGTACTCATGAGCAGCAAGAATGATGTGCGAAAGAGTGTCTTGAGGTAAATCATGTTCTCGTTTCGCGAAGTCACAAATGACTTGTTTATTTTAGAGGGCACCAGCCTGACATCACACATCGTTGTGCGATGAGAGGTACAAAGCGTTGAATATCATTGGCGATGGTACTCATGAAACCTTCAGCAAGTTGTTGGTCAGTAAAGCAGTCATAGATATCGTCGAGAAATCCTCCACGTAATAATGGATGGTAAAGGAAGGCCTGCCCCGCATTTGTCTCAACTTCGAGAGGGTATTCGTTGACCGAAACGCCTTCCAGGCCTATTTCTGTCAGCCATTGTTTTGCATCCTTTGCCGATGGTCGTTCTTCTCGATATTCGGTTAAGGCTCTTCGCTCTGCGTCCAACCCTCGGCGTGCCATTTCTTGATCCACATGTTGCCAGAGGGAATCAAATGTTCCGAGAGATGGAAATGTCAACACCAATTGTCCTCCGGGTTTGAGAAATAACGTTAACTGTTGGAGGGCTTCTTTTCGGTTTGGGCGAAAGAACATAAATGATAAGTTTCCGGTGATGCGGTCAAACACTTCGAGGTCTGAAGGGAGATGTCGTATATCGCCTTGACGAAACTCAAGCCATGGAAAATGTGGACCCTGATAGGTTCGAGCTCGAACCAATTGAGCCTCACTCATATCGAGTCCAACGACTTTTCCCGTGTGACCGACGTGATGAGCTAGGTGAAATGTTGGTATCCCGCTTCCGCATGCAATGTCTAGTACAGTGATCCCTTGAGTCAGGTCTAATTGTGATAACAAACTTTCGGCAAATGGTGTTGACCAATAATCTTTCTGAGGCAACTCAGTTAACCAGGTTGGCGGGATGGGAAAACGATGGGATTGAGGCGTTGGCATGATCATGAATCTCGATGTTTTTAGGGAAATCGTTGGCCTCACGGTTTACATAGACGTTGTGAATGGCTCATTTGTCATAATGGGATCGTTGCTTGAGGATCCCTGTCTGGCCATGCCGTTGATCCTGTGATGGCATGAACCAATTAGCTACGGTCCACGTTCCTTTATTCAGAATTTAATGATTTATGTCTCAATCAGCCATGTTGGTCATAAGGATAGGACAAGTATCCTGAGGATGCAATGATCTTTTTCTGAGTTTCAATTGAAAAACCAAGGCTAAAGTCTTTTTGAAAAAAACCGAGTTAGGAAGATATATCTTAGGTATTCAAGATGTGTAAACGTCGAGAACGCGTATTGTCCTTGTCAGTGTTACTGCTATGGTTATCAAGCAAAAATCAGTCAATGGAATGCAAGTCCTGAGTTTAATTGGGAAACTAGATATTTTTTCAAAAAATAACTTTAACGAGACTATTGATTATCACCGAGAGCAAGGTACAAAAGGCATTATTCTTGATATACGTGGGGTGACGTTCATCGATAGTGTTGGTATTGGTGCTCTGGTCTCTGCCGCAAAGACATTTAAACAAATGAAAGGAAAAGTCCTACTCGTCAACCCTCAAGAGACCGTTCAGCATATCTTGGAGCAAACGAATATCGTTCAATTAATCCCAATATTTAGCGCAGACGAAGCGTATTCAACCTTTTCTACACTTTCCTGATCCTTTCACCTGTCTTTCATATTATATTTACACGTTCACGACTATAGCTGTTTTACAGTTGTAAAGTTGTTCAATTGAGCTTTTTCTCTGATTCTTATCGTCGTTAGTGCATGTTGTAGGCTATTGGTGCTTTTTCTTGTGAGACGTTTTGCCACCAGCGATTCGTCATCTCATACCCAATGACGAAGAATTTCTCCACAGTAGAATTGAAAATTATATGGATGAATCTCTATGATTCCTGTGGTACTTTAACGTGCTCACCATCGAATCATTAGAATGTTAGGAGGAGGAATATGAAGAGGAAATGGGTGTGTTTTGAGGTTATTGGAATTGTCCTGCTCGTCACATTACACCTTCAGCATTCTGCGAATGCTGCCGACCCAAGGATGGAAGAAATCATTGATGTGTTGAAGTCGAGTATTCAAAATATTGAAAAAAGTCAGTATGGGGCCGTCTCGGCGGACTTGGACTATGCTAATCAATTATGGAGTGAACAAAAAGGTATTTTATTGTCAGGTTGTATCGTAAAAACCTTTCCAGCTTGGGTGAGTGAAAAAGAGCCAACCATCCAAACAGCCGGTGCTGCAGCCTTTGGGGGAGGGACGACGATTGAACAGAAGTTACTGAATAAGAGCAATTCCCTGAAAATTCAAATTTTGGTTTCACCCGTTGCTTCAGGGCTTGGTGCACTCTTAAGTAATCCGGCACTGTTGGGCGGTGGAAAAGGCCGGGTCCGTCGTTTTGGAGACGGAGTGACGGCTCATGTTGAATCTGACAAAATTACCGCAAAGGTTGGAAATGCCATAGTGACATGGGCTGGTAAGCTGGCCCCTCAAGCATTGTGGCAAATCGCAGATCAAAGTGTTGATCGAGGTTGTGTGAAAGACCTGTCATAAAGGACTGGTTGACATTCAAGCTAGCCATGAGAAGACAGTTCCATCACTAAGGGTAGATTTTTAAGTAAATTTTGAGTAGCACTGTATGGATATCTTGACAACTCGACTTTTAAGGAGACGAAGATGAGGGGTTTATGTATTCTTGTCAAAAATTGAATGGTGCGAGAAAGGAGAGGGTGTAGCTATGATTTTTTTTCAGAAGGTGACTGTCAATGTTTTGGTTTTAGGAGTTCTGGTCTGGACCATGACCGGATGTAACGCATTACATACGTCTATTGCGAAAAAGGATCTGGATGTTCAAACCAAAATGAGTGACACTATTTTTCTTGATCCTGTTGGACCTGATAAAAAAGTGATTTATATTGAAGTTCGAAATACCTCAGACAAAGATAATTTTGACATTGAAACACCGATTAAAGCAGCCATTGAAAAACGAGGCTATCGAGTGACCGATGATCCAGATGAAGCTCACTATCGATTGCAAGCCAATGTGTTAAGTGTGGCAAAAGCCAGTCCGACGGCTGCTGAGGCCGCATTAGGTGGCGGTTACGGAGGGGTGCTCGCTGGTGGCGCTGCGGGCGCTGGTGTGGGTCTTGCTACACATGGTGGCATCGGGGGCGCGGCTGGGGGGTTGATTGGCTCTGTTGTCGGAGGACTGACTGAGACTGTGGCGGATGCGTTCGTCAAAGATGTGACGTTTATGGCCGTTACGGATGTGCAGGTCGTTGAAAAGGCACCCAAAGGCGTGATTGTTCGATCGGATAGTGAGCAAAATTTAGCGCAGGGTATGGCTGGCACGCAACGGCAAACCTTTTCAGAAGTGGGCAAACTCAAAAAATATCGTACGCGAGTTGTGAGTACGGCGAATCAGGCGAATTTGGAATATGAGGAGGCGCAAGAGTTGTTGACAAAAGGACTGACTCGCTCACTCGCTAATGTATTTTAACCTTACATTCTTCATGGTGTGAGTCAATGATTGCAATCAAGAAGAATGTTGTGAGTGGACCACCTAGGTTATGGGTTGTTCATGTATCTGAGGAGAAAATGTATGGTACATCGCAGATATCTCAAGCACCTGATTAGTCTTGTTTTTATTCTGTCTTGTGTGTTCGTGGGAGCGCAGGTCGTTCTTGCCGATGATGAGGAAGACCTAGCCGCTATGCAACGGGCACTTAACAAAGAAGTCATGGAGCGGCCTTTTAATCCAGGGGATCAAGCGGAAGTCGATCGATTTGTTGAAGATGCGCTTAAGAAAAATCAAATGCCTCAAGAGTATACTGGAAAGGATTGGAAACGAGGGTATACCTGTAATAACCTCAGATATTCTTTTTCTCGATATCGGAATTGTCTCCATTATTATCGATATCACGGACGTTATTATCCCTACTAACTCTGTTGTTGTCTAACGCTGATCCAATAATCTCTTGTCACGACCATTTTCGTTGTCGTGATAAGAGATTTCTTATCTGATCATGGCTAGTTCCCACTGGCTCATCTCACTCTATTTTCTGCAATGCTTAAAAAGTGACCGTTCCGTGTCGAGCCAAAAGTTTACGCTGCGTCGCGGGCTCAGGAACGCGGTTTTAAATGAAGTAAGCCTTGGTTGGTATCTAAGGTCACGAGGAAGTGATGGAGGAAAGACATGCCCAATAGACCATCTATGCCTTTTTGACCGTCAGGAAGATCATGGATGGCGACATCCACATCATGGACTTGAGCTGTTCCGGCTTGAATGGAGTCTACAGTACTGACATTGACTTGTATCGGTCCTCCGGCTGTATGAACGGTTGTCAATTGGGTCTTCGAACTTGAAATAAGTCCAAGGTCAAGGGCCACATCGTGGGAAAGAACAGTCATCGTTGCACCAGTATCGAGAATGAGCTGCACTTCTCGGGTTTGATTGAGTTGGACGGTAACCAGTAGTGACCCTCCATAGGATGTGACTGGAATGGTTATCGCTTCTGACCGTTCATCTTGCGACGATTGGCCCTGCTCATCAATGAAGGGATATTCTTGGGGTATGTCTTTTGGCTCACTGGCATTAGGTTCAGTCAATAATGACATGGGCTGAAGCGTGGATTTTGGCTGAGACGTTGTCCCTGAGTTGTTCTTAGATGGTTCTTCTAATAAGACAGTACAGTGTTCAAGTTGCGCAGGACTATCCGTGAGTACAGTCAGGCCAGATGAATCTTCACAGCGGTAGGTCGACGCAGCAAATGTGGATTGCAGTACTGACAAGGAAGACATGCCCATTAGCAATGAGAAAAGTAAGGCTGTTCTGGATGGTAATTTTTTACGGATAATGATTGTCATGGGTATTGGTATTATCTGATGAGCCAAAAGCTTGTGTTATGAAGGTGACGAGCCTTGGGCATCTTTCGTCAAAGGAATTTCAGCTTGAACCAGGTTCCCGGATTCTACAACTCTTGTTGATAAAATGACTAATGTGGGGTCAATACGATTCACGACTATTCGACCTTCAACGGTTTCACCTTGCTTCACAATATAGATGGACTCTCCTTTCGTGAGAAAGGCTTGACTTTCTCCACCTTTTTTCAGATATCCCAGAAAACGAAATTTGTTGAGTTGTTGCTGTGCTCGTTGGAACGCTAATTCTTCAGGGGAGGGGCCAGGAGGAGACACGAATTTAGGTTCAGTGCTTGCAGGTTGTTGTACTTTTTTCTGGGAAGCCTCTCGTTGTTCGGAAGAAGATGCATGTTGGTCTCTACGGAGATTGAATGGTGTGAAAATATTACGAGGTGCCGCCAGTGTCACGCTTTGTCGGGGATTGTTAAATGATTTTGCTAATGCCAGCGAATCCTGAGCTGTCTTGCTCACCTTGACGGAGGCAAGGGTATTCAAAGATGTCTCGGGAGATTCCGTTTCTTCTAAGAATTGAAACACGACCGCGCCTCCCCACAATAATAGTAAGGCGACGAGCATTTGTATTTTGGTTTGGTTGGTCATAATTCCTGACGATTGCGTGTCGACAGACCGGGAGGTTGTCTCAGAAATGTCGACACCTTAATATTAAACCCGACTTCATATGATTTTTTGGCTCGTTCAGCCGACAGCTTCTCTATGAACAGATACGGCCATTTTGACTCGAGTTCATAGATGAATGTTCGAATGGATTTATATTCCCCTGAAGCTTCAAACGAAAGAATTCCTTTGGTTGCGAGCTGATGCCGAAGTTCTTGAAGGTCATACCCCATTCCTGGAATACGGACATGATGGGTCTTCGCCAATGAAGCAATCGACACACTTAAGCGCGTAAAGTCTTTTGGAATGGGAAGATTCTTCCAGATTTCTCCTAACGTCTCTTGTGTGTCTTGCGCGGCTTTCAATTGTTGTTGGGTCAGTACGGTTGCCGAATAGGCCAGCGAGGCTTCCTCGAGTTGCGTGTTTGCAGGAAAAAATATAAAGATATACATGCCCAAAACAGCGAGACATGATAAGCAGGTGATCAGGGTAAGGGGAATAAGATTGCGTGAGACCTGAAAGGTCGTTTTTGAGCGTTTGATAAATGCGAAAGGCATGGGCGTCGGTTCTTTTCGTTAGCTCTTGAAGGTGGAAGCCTGGGTTGATTCATACAAGACAGTCAGCGTGAACATCACAAACGATGTGTTGTGTTGTTTCTTATTCTGCTTCTGAGCAGTTTGTGACAAGACAACATGATGGAATGACGGATGCGCCTCTAACTGATCGACTAATCCATTAATATCCGTGAGTGTTTTGGCTGAGCCACTTAAGGCAATGGATGCTTCTTTAAAATTGACCTTTACGGATTCCATCGCAATGGTATCCGGAACCGTGGATTCCAAGTCATTTAAAAATTGAGTCCAAGAAAACCCTAATTGTTTCCGAATTTGTTTCGCAAAGACAATTTCTTTGGGAAGCGCCTGAATTCGTTCATCCGAAAGATCAATTCCGCGCGACGAGGCATTACTGATCATTTGTTGATTCATTAATCGTAGTTCATTGGTCTTTTGGATAAAGCCAGCACGTTCACGATCAATTTCTTGACTGATCCACCAAATACCACCAGCGATCATTGCACATGCGATCGTCAACACGATTAACCCTCGCTGGGCAAGGAGAAGGCCGTCCATTCCTGGCGCGGCAAGCGATAAGTGAGTTCGCGGTTTCATTATAAGATCGACACACTCGCTAGGGCGGAAAAACAGGTCATTTGTGGTGAAGACTTCATCATTGCCACTTTGGTTTTTGGATGCAACGTATCGGCGACTTTCATGATTGACAATGGGGGGGGGCGTAAGATCGTGGCATTGAGCATGTTCTCGATCGTTTGTTCCGTTGGCAGCAGTGCCGCACCATTGAGCACGCCTTCAGCGAAATAGAGGGGAATGGAAGCATTTTCCAATCGGACAGATGGATGAGATTCAAAATAATATTGTAATGTAGCTACCAGTTCGTTAGAAACATTGTTCAGATGGAGAGACGAATACTGCTCTTGACTTTGACTGGCGACTTCACGCGTTTCATGACTGACTGTGGGGCCAGAGTTTTGCAAGGTCTCTGACTGATCTGTGGGTTCAACGTCTTGTTTGAATCGCGGGATAGGCAACGCTTTAACCCGAAGAAATATTGGGTCGGCATTGCGAAATGCCATAAACGAAAAGCCCCAATTTGCCACATACAAGAAAAGATACTCCTGATTGGTTGCTTCGTTTGCTCGTTTGGTTGGCCGACTGAATTCAGGCATTGTTGAGTGATAGAAATCACAGACATCTAAGCCCGATAGCCCTACCGAATTTGGCAAGAGTCCGACTTCAAGACAGGCTTCTTCATATTGTTCAATAATGTCATGCTGTACGGCGGTGGCGAGAACTTGCTTTGGACTCGTCTGGGTTTTTGACGCGGAAAAGGTGCGATAGGCAAAGCGGGTTTTGTCAGTGGCAATATTCATATCCTGTTGGAAGCGCCATCGTACTACCGAATCTTGTTCGGATTGTTTAGCCGGATATGAAGGGAACGTTAAAATGGTTGTTCGTCCGCAGATATCGGGCAATGAAAGGGCCACAGATTTCGGAAGTTTACAGTGCTTCACCAGAGTGCTGAGACTGTTGACAAACTCTTTCATGTTCTCAATATTGGGTCGGGCAGGGGATAAGCGTAAGCAGCCTGGAGGAAGAAGCGTTTCTGCAATGTGCCGACAGGTGACGCGATGCCAGCTTCGGCGAACTTCAACCAAGCAGAGAGAATCACGGGTAATGGACAACCCGATACTGGCTTTGGTCATTGGGAGGTAGGTAATCATACCGCATCGTCAACCGGGGTGACCCGGTTGATCTCCTTCAGTGTGGTTTCGCCACGAAAGACTTTTTGGACAGCGGCCTGTCTCAATGTCGTCAAGCCTTGTGCCATGGCCGCGATGCGAACTTCTGATGATGACTTGCCGGCGAGGATCATTTCCTTCATCGAGTCCGTCATGTCGAGGAATTCGGTAATGCCTTTTCGCCCGCGATAGCCCAGTCCGTGACATTCATGGCAACCCGTTCCTTCATAGAGCGTGTTGACTTTCACTTTCTCATAGTCGAGTCCTGATTCTTCACAGAGATTCTTGTCGACTTCGATCGGGACTTTGCAAAAAGGACAGATTGCTCGGACTAATCGTTGAGCCAGAATGCAACTCAGCGAGGCGACAAAATTGTACGGTTCGATTCCCATATTCACGAAACGGCTAATCACGTCAAACGCATTATTGGCATGTACGGTGGTGAAGACCAAATGTCCCGTTAAGGCAGATTGAATGGCAATCTGGGCGGTTTCGACGTCACGGATTTCTCCAACCATAATCTTGTCCGGATCATGACGTAAGATCGAGCGTAATCCACGTGCAAAGGTCAATCCTTTTTTTTCATTCACAGGAATTTGCACAATCCCTTTTAATTGATATTCAACTGGATCTTCGATTGTGATGATTTTATCTTCAACTGTATGAACCTCGTTGAGGGCACCATACAGCGTGGTTGTTTTCCCACTGCCAGTAGGTCCTGTGACCAGTACCATGCCGTAGGGGCGCGTAATGGCACGTCGTAATCGACGCAAATCTTCAGGGTTAAATCCCATGACATCGAGATTTAAACCCTTTGCACCCACGGCGATATGTTGTTTGTCAAGAATTCGAATGACAACGGATTCTCCAAACACACTGGGAAGAATGGACACACGAAAATCCACCGTACGTTTTTCGACGTGAAGTTTAAATCGTCCATCCTGTGGAATACGTCGTTCGGCGATGTCCAGCTCAGACATAATTTTGAGCCTTGAAATGAGTGAGGCATGGAATGAGCTGGAGAGCGGTTCCATGGCATTATAGAGCACCCCATCAATACGAAACTTCACTTGGACCACTTGTTCACTGGCTTCAATGTGAATGTCGCTTGCCTGTTTCTGCAGTGCACTTAGAATAATGGTATTGACGAGTTTGACGACTGGACTTTGATCTTTTGTGATTTGTTCAACAGAGAGGATTTCTTCCCCTTTCTCATCTTCCTTAATGAGCACAGGGTCCAATTCTGCCTGAATACGAGAAAGAACCTGTTTATTGCCTTCACTCGCTGCCAAGGCGTCCTGAATAGCGGTGTCGGTTGAGACTACCAACCGCAATTCACGTCCCAGGAACAGTTCCAACTCATCAAGGACTCGGACATCTTGAGGATTGGGAATGGCAATTGTGAGCATTCCATCCTCTTCTGAGAGCGGGACAAATGGGTATCGATGCATCCATTCAACTGGAATCGTTTCAAAAAAATCAGGATTGACGCGAAATTCATTGAGTGGTTCATACGGTAAACCGTACTGTTCGGCTAATGCCTGGACGATGTGCTCCTCGGAGACAATGCCCTCCTCCAATAAGATGGCTTTTAAAGGGCGATGAGTCTCAAGTGCTTGAGAGACGAGTTGTTCCATTTGCGTGTCAGGAATGAGACCACGCTTAATGAAAATGTCTTCAAGCGCAACACGTTTGAGCGGTGTGGGCATTTCTGTTCTCTAATGTGCGCTATGCGGACTCGACATTTTAAATAGCGCCCGCGAGATTAAAGATTGGTAGATACATAATGATGACAATCCCACCGACGAGTATCCCCATTCCAAGCAAGAGGAGTGGTTCAATCCATGTCGTTAAACGTGAGAGTTGGAGATCTAATTCGCCTTCATGAAACTCTGCCACTTCAAGAAGCATGGTTTCGAGGGAGCCGGTTGTTTCTCCGACTTCAATCATTTCGATAGTCATCCTTGGAAGAAAGGATTCGCGTTTCAATGATGAGGAGAGACTTTTTCCATCTTTGACTGAATCGATGGTGGCGCGCAAGGCGTGCGTGAATACTTGATTCGTCATGCCACGAGCCGTCACTTGAAGCGCTGAGAGTAAGGGAATGCCGCCGGCAAGAATCGTGGAAAGCGTTCGCGTTAAACGAATGACTTGATTTTTCAGAACGACATCACCAATCATGGGAATGTGAAGAAGCCAACGATGAGTTTGCAAGAGTCCCTGAGGTGTTTTCCACCAGAGATGGAATCCAATTCCTGTGACGAGCAACCCTACGAGTGCCCACGGTAGCCACACCCCAGCATACGTAATCGTGTCGAGTAAAAGTTTTGTGGCCAGGGGAAGTTCCGTATTGCTTTCGGCATACACTTCCGCAAAGATGGGCATGACATACGCCAACAAAAACCCGACGATGGCAAAACCAAATACGACTAAAAATGACGGATAGGCGAGAGCTTTAACGACTTTTTCTCTGACACTAATCAGGAGTTTTAAGTATTCGATATATCGCTGGATCACTTCTGGCAAATTTCCAGATTGTTCGCCAGATCTGATGGATGCCTGGTAGAGCTCTGAAAAGTATGTAGGATAATTGGCCATGGCATCAGAAATCGATGATCCACCACGTATTTCTTCCCGAAGACCCAGAAGCGCTTGCTGAAACGCTTCCTTTGAGGCTCGCTCCGATAACAGATCAAAGCTTCGAAGCATCGGCAGCCCGGATTTAATCAAGGCGAGAAATTCTTGATTAAACACGAGAAACTCTCGAAGTGAGAGTGGTTTCCTTTTTCGTTGAAATGTGTGGCTTCCGCTTTGAACCCCTTTCCCATTGAGTTCGAGAATGAGGATTCCCTGACCTTCCAACCGAGCTCGGACCGATCGTTCATTATCGTCTTCCGTTGAATCTTCAAAGATGCTTCCATCGGGTCGCGCGGCTCTGTAACGAAATAGTGGCACGTGTTGGAGATTTTCGAAACAGTCAAATGAGTGATGCCAGACTACGGAGCAAGTCGTTGCGTTTATTCAGTCTGGGCGACAGCCTCAGACTCTGGCATGTGATCATCTTGCTGTTCTTGGTCAGGTTGATGAGAGGCAAGTTGAGGGATCTTCAAAGCTTGCCCTTCCACAATCATATCTGATTCTAATGCATTCATATCCATTAAGTCGTCAACTGAGATGCCGTGTTGTCGAGCGATGTGCCACAAGGTGTCGCCGGCACTGACAATCCACGTGTCTATGCCCGTCTTTGACGTCGAAGAGGCCGTCATGGAAAAGGCTGTTAAGTTTGGAGTGCCGCGTTGAGACTTGCTCTGATTCCGCCTCATATCTTGTTTAATCTGAACCACTTCTGTCATCAGTGTCTGCATATTGGCCATCATTTCGTGCACCGATGTCTGGATGGTCTGCATTTCCGCGATCAATCGTTGAAGATCTGGAAGAGCCGCTGACTGGGCTTGGAGCTCAACTTTTTCCTGACGAAGTTGGTCGCGTTCATTTTCAGCTGCCAAGAGTGTTTCTTTGACGGTTCGAACACTTGCTGAGATGTTTTCTTCCCGCTCTTGTAGTGTCTTGACGCGATTCAGAGCAGCTTGGAGTTCTGCCTGCTGTTTGGCGGTAGAAATTTTGATCATGGCGAGTTCTGATCGCAACAAACTGGCTTCCTCTCTCGCTTCATGGATCAAGACTTCCTGTACGGGCGCGGCTTGAGGCGACTGAACGGTTTCGTTGACTGTGGCCGGGGAATGAGTACACCCGACGATCACAAGGATCCATACCGCAAGGAGGAGCGACGTGGGCTGAAAATATTGAAGGTATTTCATTGCAATGCCTACCATTCGTTATAGGGTCTACCGTCAAGCGCTGTTGAGTCACTTCCGCTTTTCACATCATAGATTCCAGCTGGAGAGTCATCCTCCTGATCTTTTTCTTCCAGGATTTCTTCCCATGATGTGGACGATTTCGTAAATGGGTCCATGGGTAATTCACGAATATAATGTTCCGATACCAACTCCTCTAAGGTGAGGGGATAGCTGCCACGATCAGCATAAAATTGATCAATAAGTGATCTCATCGTAAATAAATTCTGTTTTAATGCTGCTTCCTTGGCTTTGGTCGAAGACGTTTGAAATGATGGAACAGCCAATGTGATCAAAATCGCAGCAATGGCCACTACGATCAGCAGTTCCAGCAGTGTAAAGCCACCCTTGTATGTTGAAACGGTACGCATGTTCACCAGTCACGGTACTTGGTCTTATCCAGGGCGGATTTGGTGCTGGTCGTATGAAGATCAAACACATCCTCTCCGCACCATCGGTCGGTGTCAGCTTCATCTTGATAACATCGGAGTATCCATTCATTCTTACCCGTGAGCGGGTCAATTGGCACTCGACGCAGATACCGGCGAATATTGTGCGTTCCTTTAACTTGTGCTTCTGCACCGGTTAATTCAATTCGTAATAATTGTTCTAATGATTTGGGATATCCACTTTGCCCCGTGTTCTCCTTGCACGCGAGTTGATTTTTTACACACAGAGGCCCCAGGAGTGTGTCGCCGTCTCTGGCCCAGTCACGTCGAAACGTATCAAGCGCGGTACGGACGGTACGCAATGTTTGCCTCAGCTCCAATTCTTGAGATCGCTTGGTACTCACCTTGGTAATCGGTAAGGCCACCGATGCCAAAATAAAGATGATTGCCAGTGTGATCAAGAGCTCAAGGAACGTCACTCCACGACAGCATTTCACGTTATTGAACCCAAATCCTCCCATGTTGGGTAATCACTGGAACGGGTTGGCCCGTCGGGCTAACAAACGAAGAGCGTTGTATTTGTAGGGAAGCATTGCCTTCGGCTTTTGCGTGAAACTCCAGAGTTGCGAGCTGTCCATTGCCTTTCACGGTCTTACCAGCCCCATTCATTTGTATGACCACTTGTCCCATATTGGGGACGTCGGAAACGGTGAGACTCGGTTGAACATTCTGGTCTTTCCAAAATGTTCCTTCCAGTACCTGTTGAAACTCAAGTATCTGTGGATCATACGTGATCATCAAACTCGTTTGTTCGATAGACGGAATATCCTGTCCAGTGAGATCGAGGCGAATGCTTTTCCCGACTTGTGTGGAAAGAGCCGGTGGAAGCAGAGCTAATCGAGTGACGGTTTGTGTGGCCTCGTCTGGTGTGGATTCAGAGTTTTCAATGGACTCAGAGTTCGGAGTGTTAGAACGTACATCAGAATCGTCAGAAGGGGCTGTTGGGTCAAGCTCGTCCATCTGTGGTCCAGATGGGGTCGTCTCATTCAACAGAACGGGCACGGCCACATTTGGTTCAGAAAATAACGGTTTGGTGTCATAGTTTTTTGCAGTACCTGACCACAAGGTTTGTTTGGCTAAGTCCGCAGGCGTGACGCTGTTGACAATATGTGCCGTGATCACGAGTATCACTTCTGTCGTTACTTTATTTGTTTCTGAATTACTTAAGAGGTCGCCTAAGAGCGGTACATCATCAACACCCGGGACCGATTCTCGTGTTTTTCGGTCTTCCTCCTGCAGTAATCCCGCAAGAACAACGGTTTCTCCATCTTTCAAGCTTAAGGCCGTGTCGGCCGTACGAGTTCCAAATCGAAATTGTGAGATTTCCGGATTCGATTGCAGCACGACTCGATCACCTAATCGTGTCACCTCTATCTGCAACCGCAAGGAGATTTCGTTATTTAAATGAATGCTGGGCTCCACGGTTAATTTTATTCCCGTGTCTTTAAATTCAATCGAGGTGACCGTTGACGTTGTGGGTGTGGCTCCCGTCGTCGACTGTCCAGGTAACACGTTGGTGGTTGAGAGCAAGATCGGCTGTTTATCACCAATATTGATTGAGGCTTTTTCATTATTGAGCACTCGAATCTTTGGCGCTGCAAGTGTTTTTGCGTCAGACTCTTGCTTGAAAAAATCAAGAAGAAAACTTCCTGGAAAGGTAAAGAGATACGAATCAGGCCCGAGATTTACAAGCTCACGAAAGGTGAAACTCTGCAAGATATTGCTAAACTCTGTGGCTCCAGGAGGGAAAATGCCCATGCCAGCTTGTTTGGCAAAGTTAAGTCCGAGGCGTTTGGTTTTCGTCCGATTGACCTCAAGCACTTCGACATCAAAGAGCACTTCGGCATCGCCACGATCATTGGCGTGAATAATATGTTCGGCCAGTAAGAGTTTCGCGGGTTCATCGCGCACGACGACGGTATTCAGCGGTTCATTGACATAGACACGTTTCGTTTCGAGGATGGTCCGAAGTAAATTCGCCATGTCTTTGGCTTTGGCATTCGATAAATAAAATGTTCGAATTTTAAGGTCTTGATATTGTTCTCGTTTTTGTTTGGTGTCCGGGACGATTAATAAAGTGTCCTGACTAACCCGCTTCGCGAACAGTTGATTGGTGTTTAAAATGAGTGTTAACGCTTCGTCAAAGGGTGTATCTCTTGTAAAGATCGTGACGAGGTCATCGCGCACGTCTTTGTCAAACAGGATGTCAATGTTGGCCGTTCTCGCAAGAATTTCAAATACCTGTTTCAGCCGTGTATTTTGAAATCGAAGTGTCACGGGTTCTGTTGATCCACCAACAGCTTTCTGCTCATTCTGTTGCTGGGCAATCGCGGTAATATTATTGAGCGCTTCCGTTAAGCTCGGATCGAGTTGAATGGCACGTTCATAGCGAGCCATGGCCTCTTCAAGCTGTCCTAAATTTTGAAGTTTTTTCCCTTCTTGTAAGGCCAGCCGCGCTTCTTTTAATCGTAAAACGTCAGTAAGAGCAGTCTGATATTCAGCCTTCCCGGGGACGAGCCCTAAGGCCATTTGAAAGGATTGTAAGGCTTCCGCTAAACGATGGTCTTTCAGCCATTTTCTTCCATGTGTGTAGTGGGCTTCTGCGGCACGGCCTTTGACTTCATCAAGTTTTTCTTGGAGTTCTTCATTAAATGGATCTTCCCGAACAGCGTCTCGATAGGCCAGGACGGCTCCGTCCCAATTTTCTTGAGCGACCATTTCTTCTGCCATATCAAGCTGATGGGTCGTGCAGGCGACGAAGAGTGCTGAAGCAAAAAGGCTGATGGTCAAAAAGCGAAAGGTGAGCGTCAAGCGATGGCGAAAATGTTTCATGAGTTGTTGGCTGCGAGTAGGAATACTTTTTGCGGTGCGTCTTGTAGAGAATCGTATCAAGAACACACGTAAACTAGCATACTTCTAATAGTCAGGCTAGAATTTTTCTATTTCATGCCAGACTATTCTCTTTATCGGAAGTTTTGCTGATTAAATTAAATTTTGAGATTTATCGATTCTCGATATCATTAATACCTAATGAAGTTCTATGCCAGGTCTTGGAAAGCGAATGAACTTCGTGCAGATGAGCCATTTACTGAATGTTTTCTTGTGCCGGAAATGTATTTTGCAGGCCATTGGAATTTTCAGCTGGCTTCCCGGTTGCTGGATCTATTTCTGTTGTAGTTGGCTCTGAACATCCAACAAATGTCTCCACTTTACTCACATCAACCCCGGGAGTGCAGTTTGCCGATTGCCCGGTTACCTCATAACGAATGGCGTGATACGTTTTTGCCCCTTTGAAGTTGACTTGATCGTACGGTTTCTCTTTACTGGTGCTCCGGACTCCATGAATTTCCGTACCGGTCTTAATCAGTTCAAAGTCTTTTCCGGTCATGGGATCTTTATAAATCGTGGGAAGGTATCGAGTCGGCTTTTTTGTCAGATCTTTTAATTGCACTGGGTACCGATTGGGGCGAAGACTTTTTTGCACTTCATAGTCAGCCGCATAACGTTCAATGGCTTCCTTGATGCGCGTGCCGCGAAAATGGAGTTCTGCCTCTCGATCTCGCTTCATCGTCACCGACCACTCCTGGCCGATGATCATTAAGGAGATGCCCATCATGGCTACAAAAAACATGGTCATCAAGTATGTAAAGCCACGTTCGTGTTTCATAGCTTTTTGTCGATGTGCTAATAGGAAAGGCCTGAAGGCATTGCCTTGATAAGCAAGCGTATGCTTATCGTTTCAGTATTGCCATCATATTTTCGCACCTAAAGGACTATAGTGCAAATTTTATGCTCGGGAGCCAGAGGTAGTATCGTTTCAAACGCGATATTATCTCAGGCACAGAATCTTTAGCCATGAGTGATAGAGTTGAAGGTGAGACTGGAAAGAGGGAATTTCTTTTTGAGAAAGAGATTCCCTCTGAGTATTTGTATGACCGTTCGTTTAGGTTCTGGCTGTCACTGGACTCGCTATTTTAGGGGTGATCGGTGTGCTTATCCAGTCTGAAGAGGGAGGTGTCGACTTCAGGTAGGCATTGTGATCGTGGACCAGTGAGCCTTGCGGTAGCGCATCCCAAAGAGGACCAAGGCTTTTTCGAATACGATTCTCATAAAATAGGGGAAGGTAATGGCTTTCTCCTGTAAGATACTTGAGGAGTTGTGGGTCTGAATCCAGTAATCCACGAACTTTTGTATGGTATCGGATACGCCCAAATCCTTCAGAAGACACCGCTCGCAAGCCGTTCATCCATTTTGGAATGATCCCTTTATTGGCCTGAAACCTTCGGATGATTCTCGGCCACGAAAAAGCATAGCAAGACAGCTCGACCACATGATCATAAAATTCTGGCCATGTGTAATGTTTCGGGGTCACATTCATTGACTTATTATTATCGAGAAAGTGGAATGGGAACGGGAGTACACGACCCTCCCTTTGGAGCTCGAGATTGACGGGCACCGATTGTCCGAAGGCAGATAGCAAGGAGAATGCCGGAAATGCTCCTGGGGAGCGGTCAAGAAATCGTTTCGTGAGTTCAAAGGGTTCTGGTCCTTCATCCGTGTCTAACCCCAAAATGAAATTGGTTTGGACATAGGGAATATAGCGGAGAATCATGTTGATATGGTCAGAAACCTGGTCAACTTTTTCGATGCCAATGTTTTTCCCCGTTCTTGATTTGTCCCCAAGGGAATACCACGACTCAATTCCCGGAAGCATCGCTTTAAATCCATTTTTTCGTAAGCGTGCTAAGTGGGGTTCCGATAGGAGGGACAAGGTCATTTCTGCAATAAAATCAACTTTCCTGAGCCCGATGGCTTCTTCGATTGTCGTCATGTATTCATTGAATCGAACACCAAAATTTGGATCGTGCCATGCGACTTTCGGATGACGAATCTTCTGGAGAAGAAAACGCAAGTCTTCACGAATTTGATCTGTTGGGACAGGTTCATAATCAACTTCTGAATCGATGCAGAAATTGCAGGTATACGGGCATCCTAAACTTCCGATCATCGGTACAATTTTAATTGTTGGAGCTTTGGCAATTGTGGGTTCAATATATTTCCAACGTTCTTTGACACCTGGAAGATCAACCGGCTGTTTCTTGGCCGTTAGTTGCCGGCCGAGAGGACGATAGGGCGTACAATCTTGCAACACTTCTTGAATAACGGCTTTATCGGTAAACCCAAGGACGTAGTCAAAATATTGTGCCGCATCTTGAGGGTAACTCCGTGCATGAGGACCGCCGAGTACCGTGACGGCTCCTTGACGTCGGTATAAGTTGCTGATGGCATAGGCCGTCATCGCTGAACGAGTAAAGGCTCCGATAAAAAGAAGATCCGTCTCACCTTGCAGTTCATTGTTCAAATCTTCCGTACCGGTGTAACACACAAATCGAACTGTATGACCAGCTTGTTCGCACCAGACGGCGACCACCTGAGGCATAATGCTGGCAAGGTTAGGATTCATGACGCGCGCATACATGCGCTTCGTCGGTCCTTTCGTGACGAGATCGAGTATGGTAATGCGAAGAGATTTCATGGGATCACCCTAGATGTGTTGGGGAGAGAAGGCCCTGAATGATTGAGGGTCAGAATCGAGTGGGAATCGTTGCATGCTCGGAAATGAAAGCTCTGTGCCTTTTTAAACAGTCATTCGCTTCCCGATGCCCAGAGAGATCTGACGGTATGAAGGCAATCCGCACTGTAGGTGAAGATTATGGGAGAGTCAAGGTAATGTAAATCTTTCCTAGTACTGAGCTCTCAATGCTAGAGAGGGTTTTGGTCTAATGGGTGTTTTTGTTGATCGTGTTGCACATTCACGACGCATGAAGGAACGCGAGTGCATTTGTGGAGAGCGTCATGTGCTATGCCGTTTATCAAGGGTTGTCTTCCCATCTTCACCTAAATGTCATCAGTCGGGGTCATTGTTTGACTTAATAGATCTTGCCCGTTAGCCTTAGTGAGTATGGCCAGACAATTACGGTTGGAGTATGCTGGTGCGCTATATCATGTGACGGCTCGGGGTCACGCGCAGCATGATATCTATCTTGATGACCAGGACCGTTGCCGATTTCTGAATCTCCTCGGTTGTGAAGTGAGCCAACAACATTGGCGATGCTATGCCTACTGTTTGATGAATAACCATTACCATCTTGTGCTTGAGACGCCTGAAGGGAATCTTAGTCGGGGTATGCGCCGATTGAATAGTCTATACACCCAAACCTTTAATCGTCGTCATCAACAAATGGGACATGTGCTGCAAGGCCGGTTCAAGAGTATTCTTGTTGAGAAGGATGTCTATTTATTAGAGCTGTGCCGTTATATCGTGCTCAATCCGGTGCGAGCCGGTTTGGTCAAACAGGTTCAAGATTGGAAGTGGAGCAGTTATCGAGTCACGGCGGGTCGGGAGACAGCCTCGGATTGGGTGGATGTGCTTGGAATTTATCAGCTTTTTCACCGGTCAAAAGATGAGGCTCGACGGCGTTATCAGCAATTTGTGCAAGACGGTCTTGATGAGCCGTCTCCCTGGAAACATGTGCGAAGTCAGATTTTCTTAGGGACTGAGCCGTTTTTAGCCTCCATGGTGAAACTTGTGAAGAGACAATCTCTGAAGAATGGTATCCGTGCACAAACACCGCCGACTCGTTTGACGGGAAAGCAGGTGTTAACCCGGGTCGGACTGGTCTATTCCCTCAAGCCCCAGGACCTGCTTACACGGGAGCATCAGGGAGCGTATCAGTGTGCAGCCTGGTTGCTGCGGCGAGTTGCGAACGAACCGTTGAGTGTTGTCGCAGGCCGATTTGGGGTTTCTCCTTCTCGGATCTCGCACATCCAACGGACACTCGAGAGTCAAGGGCTGAGTCGTGAACAAGCAAAGGCTCATCAGTTATGTAAAGTCAAGTAATGATCCCTATAGCAAGGAGGCTATTCATTTTGAAATTCTTCATCTATTTCGTCTTGTTCCTGTTTTCTTATCCTACGCTCACCACGCAGTCATTCGCGGCAGTCGGAGATGTGAATTATATCTCTGACGAGTTGAAAGTACCGATGAGGAGTGGGCCGACTACGGGTCATCGTATTATTCATAGTGGTCTACCGAGTGGAACTCGCCTCACTGTACTCGGGACTGATGAGGAGGGTGAATTCACTCAAGTTCGAACCGACGGTGGGACGGAAGGTTGGGTGCGGTCTCAATATTTGGTTGCCGCCCCGATTGCCCGCGATAAACTTGCGGCTTCAGAGAAACGTTTTCAACGGCTTGACGCGCAAATGGCAAAAGACCGTCAGGTACATGCCAGTATTCAATCTAAGTACAAAGAAGCTGAGGCCACCAATCGGACGCTGAGTTCGCAGGTCGAATCACTGACCAAAGAGCTGAATGAACTGAAGCGAGTCTCGGCTAATCCAATCAAAGAGCATGCCCGTAATGTCGAACTGACTCAGCAGAACGAACGCTTACGTCATGATGTGAGTGAACTGACCTCTACGGTGAAACGATTGGAAGACAACGTACAACGTGATTGGCTGGTGTATGGTGGCGCTCTCGTGCTTATTGGTCTGATCTTTGGAGTGGTCATTAAAGCACGACCTCGAAAGACCAGTAGCTATTCCTCACGGTATTCGTAAGTAAGAACAACAATGGATTCCGGCATGTGTGTTGTCCTCAAGGAGTCGGATTGAATTTTGTCGACTTTGGACTCAACATATTATAGCGAATCCAAGTAAGTTCCAACCGAGGCATATCAACTAACCCCGCGAAATTACTCACTTCAAACATGCGGAAGTTATTAGAAATGGCTATAAGATACGAAGTTTATTGTGAATGATGAGGGAAGCTTGCGGGTATACCCGCACTGCCAAGGCTGTGAAGCATGGAAAGGAAAACCCCAGATTTGATTGAATCGAATAGTGTAAGAGCGGGGTTGCAAGGAGTCTTGCTGCCAATCGACGTATCACGACAGTTATTTTTACGCTATTCAATTCTCAAGTTCCAATACGTAGAAATTGCTTCTTCTCATTCTAGAACCATTCGGTATCTCTCGCTACACTGGCCAGCTTTCTTCACGCCAAGCCATGTCCCAAAACATCCATTCGTAACGGGAACTGATCAGGAAGGCTTCTTCCATTCGAGCTTTTTCTGCTGAGCCAGCCGACTTTGCACAGCGGTCTACAAGCGTACGCATCCATTGAGCCACTTCAGCGAACTCTGGTGAGCCGTACATCATCAACCAATCACGGTAAGGATGAGTGGCTTTGGGGAGCCCTTTTCGTAAGAGATGTTTCCCAATTTCACAATAGATCCAGGCGCAGGGAAGTGCGACAACGGTTATTTCGCCCAGTGTGCCTTCTTGCGCCACGCTTCGCATGTGCCGGCAATAGGCATAGTTTGTTGGAGACATTGGGCTCGTTCGCATTTGTTTGGGCGATAGCTTCCAATGTTTACCATAGTTTTGATGAAGTCCACGTTCCACCGTAATCGTTTCTTCTACGAGTTTGGCAAAATGAAGGGCTGTTTCTGGGTCTCTGGCACGTTTGGCTCCAGTGGCGAATATTCTGGCGAGTTCTTCAAGATATCGGGCATCTTGCAGAATATAATATTGAAATTTTCGAGCTGGGAGCGTGCCTTTCCCTAATGCGATGACAAAGGGGTGAGTTAATTGAGCCTTCCAGATCGAGGCTGCACGTCTCCGTAATTGATCTGAGAATGTCATGAGGGAGTGTCCAGGAGGCGTCTCGCTTCTTGAAAGGCGGCCTCCATATCGGGAAGTTTCCCAAGGTCGGGCGTCACTTGCATGTACCGAAGGATGTTGTGTTGATCAACTACCATGACCGCTCTGGCTAGCACATGCGGCCCTCCCAGAAGCAGACCATGGGTTTTTCCGAATTCTCCACCACGATAATCCGATAAAAATAATACGTTATCGATGTTGGCTTCCTGTGCAAATCGTTTTTGCGCAAATGGCGTATCGACGCTGATGGTAATGAGTTGTACTTGCTGGTCGAGACCTTGGTTTTTTTCACTGAGATAGTGCGTTTGTTGTTCACAGACTTTCGTGTCGAGCGACGGCACAATATTAATGATCCGTATTGGGTTGTTGAGTCCGTTCAACGTGCTGAGTGACAAATCTTCTTTGGTCACTTGTGCTGAGCGAAGCGTATCACCCACCTCTATGGGTGCTCCCGATAATGGAAGTTCTTTCCCACGAAACAGTATGTGATTACCCTCTCCTGGGTACGCGGTTTCATAGGTGACGGGTATCTCGGTATAGGTAAATCCGTTTTCGTGTTTACCTCCCATTGTCGAGCATCCAGCAAACAACCAGAGCCCCACGAGCGCAATGAGCGTATACCAGGTCTTTATCTCAGTATTCATGTGATTCTCCATAGTGACAGGTTAAGGCTGTACGGTCTGTCGTATCATGTCACGATTACGGTTTCGCTAAAAAATCTTGGATATAGGCATTAACTGATTCAGGTCTTTCCCACTGAAGAAGATGTCCGGCCTTGGGAATGAGATGCCATGTTGCCTGAGGGATCAGCTCTTGTAAGTGTTGGCCAACAGTCGGTCGGAAAACTTGATCTTCTTCTCCCCAAAGGATCAGAGTGGGCTGACGTATCTCTTGAAGGCGTGCTCCATATTGGTGCTCCCATTCATCCATATGTTCCACGAGTGAATATAAAGGCGTGAGGACGTCCACATGCATTCTGTTTTGATATGATCGTTCGATCACCGCTGGTGTTAATAATGTAACATCATACAGGATTTCTTCAAGGACCTGTCGAGTGGCCCAACGTCCAGCCATCCAATTTCCCATCTTGGCCAACCACAGGGGGGGACGGTGCTCAAGAAATCGTTGATAGAGGGATGAATGAATTGTGCCTTTGAAGGTTTGAGGAAAACCAGAGATTAAAATCAGGGATTTTACACGATGAGGTTCGGTGAGGGCCGTTGCCATGGCTAGCCCGGCTCCCATGGAATTCCCAAGTAATGTGGCTTTTTCAATGTCTAACACATTCATAAATTTGATGAAGAACGTGGTTAACATCGAAGGGGTGTAGGCGATGTCAGGCTTGGCGGACATCCCGGAACCCAAAAGATCAACAGTGATAACTCGATAGTGTGATGACAAGGCGAACTGTTGGTGTTCCCAGTTCCACATGGCTCCCCCAAAACCATGAATCAAAATAAGAGGATGCCCTGATCCTGTTTCGATATAGGCGATCTGATGGCCACCAATGTTAACGGTTCGGAGGGGTATTCGTTGAATTGATTCAATCAAAGGTGGGGGATTCGGTGTGTTCGTACACCCAGAGTGAACGATAAACGTAAAGACGACAAAGACGCACCAACAACGCTTGAATTGATAGCGCACAGCTTACTCTAGTTGAATCAGCGTTTCGTCGGGATTCACTTCATCTCCTTCTTGAACAAAGATGGCTGACACCGTACCCGCAATGGGAGATTGGACGCGATTCTCCATCTTCATGGCTTCAACGACGAGTAACGAGTCTCCTGCTTCGACGGCATCACCTTGATTGACAAAAACCTTCACGACTCGTCCGGGCATGGGGGTCGTCACGTCTCCAGGTTTGGTGGGTTTTGGTCGTCCGTCCGTCGATTTTGTTTCACCATCGCTGACCGCCGCTTCCGGTCCTCCGGCTAAGACTTCTTGAAGAGGTTCAAGATAGACTTCCTCGAGTTTATCATCAACTTTGATGTAGTAGGGTTTGATCCCATCTACCGTTCGTCCCGCTCCGGATACACGGATGTGATAGGACTCTCCATG
Organism: Nitrospirales bacterium; assembly: GCA_021603905.1. Classification (GTDB taxonomy): domain Bacteria; phylum Nitrospirota; class Nitrospiria; order Nitrospirales; family UBA8639; genus JAGQKC01. The sequence goes on along the minus strand of BQIU01000043.1, from coordinate 1,531 downwards.
GACGGTTACCTTAAATTCAACAGGTGCAAGGTGCAGGTCGGTGGCCACAAATGGTCCGCCTTCGCCTGGTGGGTCGAGTTGTTCAGGTTTCAGCTCTCCACGTTCGCGTTCATCAAAAAACTGTAGTGCAACGGATGGCAGCATGGCATAGGAGACTAAGTCTTCAGGTGAAGCTTGTTGTTCCTTCAGCTCTTCTTTGGCATCGTCAAGTTCTGGATCGAGACTATCCGCTGGACGCCCTTTGACTGGTTGTTCTCCCTCGAGCGATTGCTTTCGAATAGATGAATTGAGTGAGCCAGGCGGTGTGCCATAAAGTCCTCGAAAATAGTTTTTGGTTTCGTTTGTGATGACCTTGTATCGTTCGCCAGTTAACACATTAAGCGTGGCCTGGGTTCCGACGATTTGACTTGATGGGGTCACCAATGGGGGATATCCCATATCCTTGCGAACACGAGGGATCTCACTGAGCACTTCTTTCATTTTATCGAGGGCATTCTGTTCTGCTAACTGTGCTGCGAGGTTTGAAAGCATGCCTCCAGGAACTTGCGACACCAAAATGTCCGTATCGACTCCCGTGAAATCACTTTCAAATTGGCGATACCGTTTGCGCACTTTTCGAAGACCATCGGCGGCTGGTGCTAAGTCTTGAAGATTTAATCCCGTATCATAGGGGGTATTCCGTAACGCGGCAATAAAGGACTCTGTTGGAGGGTGAGAGGTGCCGCCAGCCAGGGGAGACATCGCGGTATCTAGAATGTCCAGTCCTCCGAGAACGGCCATGAGGGCTGACATCGAAGCCATTCCTGAGGTGTAGTGCGTATGCAGATGAATGGGAACCCGCACGGTTGCTTTGAGGCGCGTCATGAGTTCATAGGCTTCGAATGGGGGGAGAAGCCCGGCCATGTCTTTAATGCAGATGGTATCGGTCCCAAGGTCTTCGAGTTGCTTCGCCTGTTCGACAAAATGATTAAGGCTATGCACAGGGCTCACGGTGTAGCAAATCGTCGCTTCGACATGTTTGCCACAACTTTTCGCAACTTCCATGGCATATTTCATATTTCGTATATCGTTGAGAGCATCAAAAATTCGAAACACATCAATTCCATTTTTAGCCGAGAGTTCAATGAATTTTTCTAAGACATCATCGGCATAATGTCGGTATCCGACTAAATTTTGTCCACGAAGCAGCATTTGGAGTCGAGTGTTGGGCGCTGCTTCGCGAAAGGCCCGAAGGCGTTCCCATGGGTCTTCCTTAAGAAATCGAAGGCATGAGTCAAAAGTGGCTCCGCCCCAGACTTCAAGTGACCAGAACCCGACAGAATCTAATTGTGAGGCAATTGGAAGAAGATCTTCTGTTCGCATTCGCGTGGCAAGGAGAGACTGATGTCCATCACGCAGTGCGACATCGGTAATGTGTAGCTTTCTTCCACGGGATGCCTTGAGATCAAGTTTTGTATTGTGAATGGGGTTTTTTTCAGAAGACGAACGAGCAGGTTTTGTTTTTTTTGTAGAACGAGATTTGGAAGCCATC
>BQIU01000042.1 GCA_021603905.1 Nitrospirales bacterium | reverse complement strand
TTTTTGCTCCGTCTTGGTACGCTCTTGCATCGTGGCGTCTCCTTCTTTTGAGGTTGTGTGTGGATGTCTCGCAACACCCATTGCAACCCGAGACGCCGCGTCTTTTCAACTCACCCCATGCACTACTTTCAAATATAACTCACCAATCTCTGCTAGCCACCCTCAGAATCATAACCAGCTCTCGTCAAAACACGGCGAATGGCTGCAAATACTGTGGGCGAATCAGAGTAGGCTACTACTGATACCGGAGGGACTGCCTGCAAGCGCCGAAGAAGATTCTCCATCTCCACACCCGGCACCTGTTCGCATTGCCCATACACCCCCTCTGCTCCTTCTTCCAGCGCATTATGAGCTTTAAGAATCGTGCGGATTGAATCCACGATTATTGGTGTGGGCGTTGGCATAAGCAAAGTGCCAAGCGCACCATGATCGAGCCGAAGTTTGGCGACTGCGGGAAGAGGAGTGCCGCCGCGCAATCGTTGAATGGTTGGGAAAAGCACCTTTTCTTCCATCGCAATATGCCGAAGGAGGCCACGGCGGAATTCCTTGTACACATCGTAGTCAATCGTAGGCTGTTCACCGATGGTCCGTTGTAAAAGATCATCTATCCGCACATGATCTTCGGCGAGAAAATGTTCCACACTTCCCATTTTCAACGGTTTCGCGAAAAGATGAGGCAACAACTCTCTCAAGCGTTCAGAGTAAACCGCTAGAAACAGCAGGGAATTACAGGTGGTAATCTCCTGCAGCTTCAGGTTGATAAAGAATTTCTTCAATTTTCAGTTTTCGTGTTCCTGCAGGCACCTTCCACTCAACAATGTCTCCAACTCGATATCCGAGAATAGCCGTTCCGACTGGTGCGAGAATAGATACCTTACCGTTCTCAGCATCTGCATCACGAGGAAAAACTAATGTATACATCTGCTCCTCCTCCTTACTCATCTCTCGAAGCCGGACACGTGAGTTCATGGTAACAACATCAGACGGAATCTCCTTCGGTTGAACGACATGAGCTCGGTCTAATTCTTCTTTTAAACCATCCAAATGTTGGCTCTCCTTTTTGTTTCCTCTGAAAGAGAGACCGACTTCCAAAAGCTCACTGAGTCTGTACAAATCAAATTCTGTAATATAAATGTCTCGATGTTCCATAGTATGACCCCTTTTCTAATCAACTGTTAGCGGCAATATCGAAAAATAGAACCAGACTCCAAATGATATGATGACAGGCGATGCAAAATGAACCGCTTTTTCAATTTGGGTTTCTGCTTCCAAAGATCAGGTGTTTCAGCAAAGGTCTACCTCTGTTTCTCTTGTTAAAACACCTAAAATCCAATGAAAATTGATCGCAGAACGTCACATGAATGATTGAGTGGTAATAGATCACGGTTGTATCAACTCATGTCAAATCTGTATTTTATACAGTAGCAAACACTTATAACAGACGATCGCTGCGGCAGATTTTATCATGACAAGGACACCTATTCATATTCATCTGGACCCAAATGAAAGAACCATTGACTGAACACGGAATAATAAATCTATCGATCAGGAGCGGTACAACCCGGAACAGACCATGAGGATATTGATTGTCGAAGATGATACGGACCTATCTCAATTTATTCGTAAAGGACTCCAGGAAGAGGGACACGCGATCGACCAGGCGGCCAATGGCGAGGACGGACTTCAACTTGCCTGCTCTTACGCATACGATCTTCTCATCCTCGATGTCATGCTGCCGAAGCTGGACGGGCTAGAAGTGTGTCGCCAGCTTCGTGCGAAAGGAAATACGACACCAATTCTCCTGCTCACGGCCCGCGCGTCACTTCAGGATAAGGTGACAGGGTTCGACCTGGGAGCCGATGATTATCTGACCAAACCCTTTGCATTTGCAGAATTGCTTGCTCGGATACGCGCCTTGCTTCGACGCGGTGGGCCTCAAATCCTCAGCCGACTAACAGCGGCTGATTTAGAGCTTGATCCTGCAACGCACCGAGTTTGGAGAGCCGGGCAAGAAATTTCGTTAACCAATAAGGAATATGCACTTTTAGAGTATTTGTTGCGAAACAAAAACCGGGTCTTAACACGAACCACAATTATCGAGCATGTCTGGGACATCAATTACGACCCTATGACGAATATTGTTGATGCACATATTCGAGCCTTGCGAGCAAAGATCGATCGAGACTTTTCACCGCCCCTTATTACAACAGTTCGCGGAGCCGGATATATGTTGGAGACCTCGGAAGAACCCGCATGAAATCATTTCGAAGTCAAATTCGACATTCGGCGCTCGCGCTCGTCATTGGCTTGCTCACCGTGTTTACCGTGCTGGTCTATTGGGGCTTTGAACGGGCGCTCAACCAGTATGTGGATAGCCGTTTAGTGGATCTTGCGAGAACTCTGGGGAAATTAATCGATGACCAGCCAAATCTTCTCCAGACATCTCAACAAGAAATAAGCAACTTTGACCTCGGCAAAACCTCAAAGGAAAGACAACGCACACTACGCGAAGCCTCGCATTTTATCCTCGTCCTGTCTCCTGATGGAACGTTAATTTGGAAGGGCTCAGCTGTGATTGACCGACCACTCATCACGGATATATTGCTCGCAAAGGTGCAGGAAGGTCAGGTGGTGTATGATACCGTTCACTCTCTCAACGAACCTCCAGTTCGACGGGTCTCAATCCCTGTGCCAGAACACAAAGGGCCTCACTATATACTCCAAGCTGAAACCTCCCTTCGATTCTCACAAGAAGCACTAAGTAGCCTTCTGCTGCTCTTGGCAGTCTTTTCAGGTATCACGATTGCCCTTGCGTGGCTAGGGAGTAATTGGATAGGCCGAAAAGCCCTGTCCTCCGTCAAGATCCTCAGTTCGACAGCAGAGAACATCTCTGGACCACCGTTTCGAACGCCATTAATCCTCAATCCTCCATATCAAGAATTTATGCCGTTGACGAAGGCATTTAATGGCATGCTCGAGCGACTTCAAAAAAACTTCGAAGAGCAAAGACATTTTGTCGATTATGCAGCCCATGAAATGCGAACGCCATTAACCGTTCTTCAGGGCAACATTGAGGTGACACTCCAGAAAGCTCGAACGGTTGAGGAATATCGAGACGCGTTACTCACGAATTTGGAACAGGTTGAGCGGTTAGTGATGTTGACTCGCTCACTTTTGATCCTGGCCAAATTTTCTGGTGATCATTCTGCCGTCCAACTTGTACCACTTGAGCTTGAGCCTATTCTACAGGATCTCATCAATGATCTCATGGTACTGGCTGAAGACCAACAGATTTTGCTCACACTCGAATCTCAACCTGTCCCTTCCGTGTTAGGAGATGCCGACCGCCTCAAACAATTATTGATCAATTTGCTCGATAATGCCATACGCTACACTCCTCCTGGAGGAACAGTTGTGGTTCGTATGGACATAAAGGAACAGAACGTGGCCATTGCAGTTGAGGACTCCGGCCATGGAATTGAACCGAAACACCTTCCGCATCTTTTTGATCGATTTTACCGAACTGATTCCTCTAGAGTGAGAAATTCTGGCGGAACCGGTCTTGGCCTGCTCATCGTGAAAGAGATTGCTGCAGCTCATCACGGAACCGTGACAGTCCACAGTGAGGTAGGTAAAGGTTCCGTGTTCACCTTGCTTCTTCCGATCCTCAAAGATTTGCCATAAGCCTCCGACAACTCCTTACAACTTCCACTCTTGTTTTCCTCGTTCCGAGGCCACATCACCGCTGCTAGAACCAGACTGTTACTTGGTTAAACTTCATAAAGATGAAGATTTCTTCATGTTCTGTTCATGATGCGTTCATGTGAATTCGATACAGTAGGCCTGTGGCATGGTGATTATTTCACAGCAAAAAAAGAAAGCGACGACACGAGCAACAATTTTTAGAAATGAGGCAACAACGATGGGTGAATTACATTCGTTACTTTATAGCAGTATGACTCTGTTGAGTACGGCAATCATTATCATCGTTTGGGCCGGAACCCTACCTTCGTTGTCTCATACCGGTCCCATGATGTTTTCTCTAACAAGTCATTGGCCTGCTGCAAAAAAACAACCTGTGCCAATAGGGAGACGAATCGAGGTCGAGACCAAGAACATTTTAATAATGACAAGACTCTCTATGTTAAAAGGCGTTAAATACGAAGGATGCATGACTTAAGAGCATGTTAACGAGTAACAGAAGGAGAATAAATATGCCCAGGCACAAAAAGAAGAGACTCAGGACTCAGATCTATGTCCACGAAAATCAAAGTGGGGATCATTGCGTACCTTACAAAACTCTTATTGGACATGGAATTGGAAACAGGGTGATCATTGCCGATACGGGAGAGCAAGTCTATTGCGATCAAGGTTTTGCCAGTGTGAATACGGCTGTCGATGAAGCAAAGCGAAGAGCTTGGGCCACAATCGAGAAAAAGTTTCCTGAAATTGACAAACAGGAAATCATTTGGGATGTGGTGCACGAGCAGGCTGCTAATGTTAGGAGCAAATGGAAGAGATGTGAAAGACCCATCAGGCATTCCTCTAAATCGAAGACGTCGTGATGACTGCCTGTGTGGAGTTTTCGCTTGCCCAGGCAAATGCAGACCAAGTGAATCTGTCCTACTATAGATGGTCATCGAATTTCCATCAGAAAAGTCTGGAGTCATTTACACTATCCAAAGTCGACCTGAAAGAAATTTATCGGACGAATCAACTGACGGTTAAACAGCTGCCAATTCAAGAGAGAAAATGAAAATTTCTTCTATCAAGAGGCTTCTACTTTCGACCAATGACCTCGTCTTTATCAAACCCGATTTCCATTGATGAAGATTTCTTCATCATTTGTTCATGTTCCATTCATGTTGTGTGTGTATAGTTTAAATAAGCGATAACCGAATTCCATTACACAAACCTCATGACAAGGAGGGCAAAGTGAAAAGAGTCTATCGACAATCTCAGCTTTGGTCTGTCATTTTGGCTGGAGGTAACGGCACACGCATGCAACCGATGATTCAGCGGTGGTTAGGGAAACCCCTTCCGAAGCAATATTGTACATTTGTCGGGACCAGATCCATGTTTCAGCATACTGTCGATCGAGCCGTCAGACTTACGAAACCAGAGCAGACGTATACCGTGGTTGCCAAGAGTCATGAACTGGAAGCCTGGTCTCAGTTAGATGGAAGAGCGTTTGGCAAAGTCTTGGTTCAGCCCAAAAATTGTGACACCGGACCAGGAATATTTTTACCCCTGACCTACATCCGTGCAAAGGACCGAGGTGGCACAGTGGTGATCTATCCGTCTGATCATTTTGTCTATCCTGAAGAGCGATTCTTAGAAACCGTTGAACTCTCCGCATGGATGGCCGAATGGATCACACATCGTCCAATTCTCTTATCCGCTCCTGCAGACCGATTAGAGTTGGAATATGGGTGGATCCTTCCTGGTCAATTTCATCCGACCATGAAAGGGCATCCCCTCAGAACTGTAGAAAAGTTTTTGGAAAAACCGAACTTGAATCAAGCCCGTGAGGCCATGGCGGCCAATGGGACATGGAATACCTTAGTGATGGTGTCAAAGATCGAGGCAATCTGGAGTCTCGGATGGAAGTTGGCTCCAGACATGATGGTGTTATTCGAACGACTGGGAGAGGTCATCGGAACATCAGAAGAATCAAAGGTTCTGAATACGATCTATGCCGTCATGCCGAACAAGAATTTTTCATTCGATTTACTCCAACAGGTTCCCCAGGACATCATGACCATAGAATTGCGTGATGTCCTTTGGAGTGATTGGGGACAACCTAAACGAATTGAGGAAACATTACAAAAGGTGAAAAAGGAGCCTGCCTTTTCAAGGGATTACCTAGCCGCTGTGTAATCGACAGACAGATGAAGCTGAAGCCTTGATCAGCGGCTTACTGCATCCGCGAACAGGATAATGGGTTGAATTACAGGTCTAGTGAAGTTCAATAAGGTAAGCAGAGCTTCTCTTGCAGTTGGATCTGATCGAGCCGAAATAATAACCATCAAACAAAGGAGGTACCAAATGTTTGTAGAAGCCACGATCGCTATGCTGAGTGTCATGTTCATGTTGTGGGGAGCGGCAGTTTGGGCGTCCTACAAGGAAGATCCTGATGAACGACGACCTTTATCTGTTGAGAAATGGTCGTTATCGAAAGATCAGGTTAAAAAAGCTGCCTAACTAAGAAGTCATAAGGGTTTGGGCCCTTATGCATCAAAGATCGTCTGTCATGCCCGTACAACCGGGCATGACAGACAACCGAAGTGGATCAGTCGAGCTGAAATAATAACCATCAGACAAAGGAGGTACCAAATGTTTGTGGAAACCACCATAGCCATGCTGAGTGTGATGTTCATGTTGTGGGCGGCAGCAGTCTGGGCATCCTATAAAGAAGATCCTGATGAAAGACGACCCTTATCTGTTAAAGACTGGTCTTCATCAAAAGATCTGAATAAAAAAGCTGCCTAAATAGGTGTGGATTACATCTTTGTAACTCCTCGTCTGACGCACCGTCTGTCATGTCCGCTGACGCGGACATGACAGACCACTCACACCGAAAGAAATTCAGGCATTCATAAGAACACGCTATGAGGGCAAGATCTTGAAGGAAGGAGACACAGGACCATGAACAACTGGCAGGGAAAGCTCCATGGTCCATTTGCAGGTATGTATGAGAATTTTTCCAAAGCAAGCCAAGAGGCATCAGGCTATGATTTTGGCCTAGCGCCGCGCGGGAATGTGCCACCTCCAACTGTGAAGGGATTAACACCTGTGACCTGGTGGTCGTTCGACCGACCACGCCGGTTAAAGGCCATTCGCCGTGTGCGTGATCGATTTCTGAATGACATTCTGATTCTCAGGAACAGATTGCAGGAGTCAGCTACATCGGTACCATTGATCTCAGTTCCCTTGGCTGAGGGCGAACGAAATCGAAGAAGGCTGCGCAAGGAAATGGATTATGAACGACCAGTACCGCAGGAAGCCTCAAAACAGGAATGTGCTCGAGTCGCGTAATCAACGCGAGGAGAACATTCTCGATCTCGGGTTCTCCCAAGATTCAAGATCTCAACTGGCAACGTACCCCACAAACTCCTCAGTACGAATATCCGTTTTGTGGACCCAGCGTCGCTGAGCATGTTTCGAACACTCTCCACCATAACTGGCGGTCCAACAACATAGTAGAGTGGAGATTCAATCCCTGATAAATGTCTGATCAGCAATTCATAGTCCAAATATCCAGTTTCTTCTGACCAGGATTGACTGGGCTTTTCCTGGTTGGTCATCGTGAGGATAAAAGTATAGTTTGAATTTTTTCTTTACAGATCTTGGAGTTATTAAAGAAAAGGCGCATCTTCCGGACGACGGTTTGAGTAAAAGAGCGGGAGGCGATGAGGCAGATGGTTTGCCGCAGCATGGACACGGATACTCCGAAACGGCGGCGTTCGTGTTTTTTCAAGACGTATGCACCTATCAAATCCAGGATTAAAAAAGAAGGGATTAGCTGGGAATGGTTTGTGGAAAAATTTGATCACTATGTTCCAATCAATAGCTTTCGACCTCGGAATAATATCCCTTTCCTAAGATCTCCCAAGGAATTCTTCTTGTCATGGCGAGTGCCAAAAGAAACCTCTAAGCTTCGATCTTCAACACAATTCTTGGCTTCAAGCCTTATTTCATTTTGAGATGGGCTTTGAGAATTCCTGAGTTCTGGATGTCAGGATTATCTTTTCCAAGGTCAAATGCATCTTGGAAATGCTGCGTGGCGGCTTTATGGTCTCCCATGTTATCCAATGCAAGGGCTAAATTGTAATGGGCTTCAGCCGATTTTGGATCAGCTTCGACAGCTTCCATAAAATGATCATGCGCTTTTTCCCAATGCCCTTTATTATAATGTTTTATGCCTTCTGTATTATGGCCTGCTGCACCAGATTCGGCCACTGTCTGAAGAGGGGGGACCGCTTTTTTCCCCATATCGGCTGAGACGTTTATTCCGACAAACACCAAACACATGACGATAGCTGAAATTCCCAATAATCGTTTCATGGCAACCTCCTTATGGTAACAACCGCACGCTATTATGTGAGAACACCATCACCCATCAAATCCCTTCAGCGTTTACAATAGACGGTTTGTATCGAGTTCGGCAAGACGTAGAACAATCCAAGAGCAAAGGGATCGATAAATTGCGGTGCCGGTATTCCTTATTATTCTTCCTCAGGACCGTTTCGATCTTTTGTTTCGTGATCATGTAAGAAGTGCTAAGAGAAATTTCCCTTGTTATTCCTTGCCTGCCATACAGTAGCTTTAATTTGGTATACCGTAACGATAGTACCTCGTATACGGTTCGCACACTACCCACCATATACTGCTCGACCAACAACATAGTCGACGGGAGATTCAACCTCATTTAAATATCGGATCAGCAACTTATGGTCCAAATACCCAGTGTATCCTGACCAGGGCTCGTCAAACCTTTTCCGGTATTGATTATCGCATGAGGAAATCCGGCTTGACTTTTCAAGAGAACATGTATGCACTCAGGAAGAAACCAACATGACGAACACAAATACTGCATTCGTTTCGTCAATGAACATTTTCAATCATGGGGTCCACAGACCAATGGACAAAGTGCACAGAAACGAGCACCATCCAAATTTTGGCTCAGGATAGAGAATATAAATTAGATGATTAACTGAGGTCTAGACCTTGATTATTGGAGGGCTGGCGGAGCCCACTATTCTTGAGCGGGCTCCTTTAATCGAGAGAGGAATGTATGAGGGATCAGGAATCTTGTTGATGGTTATCCTGCGAAGCGAGCATTTCATGTGCTTGATTTTCGTGCCAGACAACTTTGTCTGCAGTCTGCCTTAGCTCATTAATCAAATTACCTTTCCATAGTCGCAGTCCTTGACGCTTAAATCCTTTTGTATCCAGGTAAGGTTTTTGAGAAAATTTATCGATTTTCGTTTGAATTTCGTCAATTTTTGCCTCGAGATTTTCAAATGTTTCCTTGGCAGCTCTAACTTTTTCGACATGATTCTCTGCCGTCCATGATTGCATGGTTTGAAGTTTATCCGTGTCATATGGCACAGCGTTATCGCTTGTCGCCCAGGCTACGGAATGACCCATCGCAAAGCCTACTACCAAGATGAAACTAAGAATTGTTGCTTTCATATCTAATATACTCCTTTCGTTCTTCTTCTCAACTTCATAGGATTTTTGCTATATACCTAACTTATCTGCCTTATTTAGTAATACAATATGAGTACCAGATAATAATATTAACAAAAACAACAATTTATGGAATAATAAAATAAAACATACTGTAATCATGTTACATCTAAAGTTACATTAATGTAACACATGTGTATAACATGTAACGTGCTGTTTCTTGTCAGAAATCAGGACTGCTAATAAGGAAGGCTACTTGATTCCAAGGCGAGAGAGCCGACGATAGAGGGTGACTCGACTGATTCCAAGAAGTTTGGCCGCGGCACTCCTATTTCCACCAGTTTTCTCTAACGCGGAAAGAATAGGGTCGCCCTGCTCTTCTATCGGCGCGTTCTTCCCTCGAGTAATTTGAGGCAGGTCATGCTGATCCAGAACTTCTGGAGGAAAATCATGAGGCTGTAATGTAGGCCCACGAGAACGAATCACGGCAAATTCGATGGCATGTTGGAGCTCTCGAACATTTCCCGGCCAATTATGGGCGACAAGCAGACGCACAGCTTCGTGACTAATCTGATTTACCGGACGTCCGGTGGAGGCCCGACATTGCCCCAAGAAAAAACTGGACAAAAGCGGAATATCTTCTCGCCGTTCACGCAACGGGGGCAGAAGCACTCGACCGACCCGAATGCGATACAGAAGATCAGCACGAAACGCTCCAGCTTCAACATCGTTTGCTAAATGATGATGTGTGGCAGCTAGGACTCGAACATTGACTTTTCTGAGCTTTGATTCTCCCAAACGCGTCACTTCTCGCTCTTGTAAAACACGAAGCAAGCTCGTCTGAATCGATAAGGGAATGTCGCCGATTTCGTCCAGAAATAACGTTCCACCTTCGGCCGCTTCAAACAGACCCGTTTGATCTGATACGGCTCCCGTAAACGCCCCGCGTTTATGCCCAAAGAGTTGACTCGCCACAAGTGACTCCGTGAGACCAGCACAATTGACGGCCACAAAAGGCATGTCTTTTCGGTGACTGGAGCGATGAATGGCACGAGCCACCAGCTCTTTTCCTGTTCCAGTTTCTCCTTCGATCAACACCGTCGAATCGACACGCGCCAGTTCATGAATTTGCTGAAAAATAGCCTGCATCCCTGGGCTTTTCCCAATCAAGTCCTGAAATTTTCCACTTTCACCGAGAAGTCGGCGCAAGTCTTCCACTTCCGACGCATCATACAGATAGAAAATTTTCTGGTGTGGGTCCCGTGGATCGTCACAAATATCGACATTCGCCCAACAAATGCGACCTCCAGGCACATTCGGCATTTTCACCAAAGTACTTTCACGTTTATTCGGAGGTTGCTCCACGACTTCTTCAAGTCGAGAGAGGTATTCCGTGTCTCCAAATAGTTCCCTCCAATGTTTTCCCACATATCGTTCCGAACGTTTTTGACACAACTGTTGAGCCGCACGGTTGAGAAAAAGAATGTGACTTGAACGATCCGTAAGCGCCACACCAATGGACAGTTGATTCATCATGGCTTGAAGATCATCATGGCTTTGTTGGAGTTTTCCAATAACCTGTTCAAGACGTGCTTCGATCTCCGTCCGTTGTGCGATTTCTTCAGTTAACAACTTGTTCGCCTGATAGAGTTCACTCGTCCGCTCCCTCACACGCGCTTCCAACTCATCATGCGCCATTCGAAGTGCGGCCTCTGCCTCTTTCAATACGGAGATATCTTTGGCAAACGTGGCAATTCCCGTTGGTTGCCCTTCTTCATCCGTGAGAAGCGACAGGGTGATGAGAACAGGAATACGCTTCCCGGTCTTTGATTGCCGAATACCTGAAACATTCCGAACAACCTGCCCCTTTTTGCAACACATTCGATGTTCTTCCACGTTGCTCTGATTCTCGACGGGAATAAGAACCGTAATAGGTTGTCCAATCAATTCAGCGGCATCCCATTCATACGCACGTTCCGCTTCGGGATTCACAGAGGTAATAATCCCTGCCAAATTTTCAATAATAATTGGATCCGTCGCATCCCTATAGACTTTAGAAAGCCCACGCAGTGCATCATTTGACCGCTTTCGATCCAAATGAATCGTCAACATCTCAGCCAAAGAATCAATGAGATTTCGCTCTTCAGCAAGGAATGGTCCCTCAACCTCCAGAGGGCGCTCTTCGAGATACACCACTTCTAAAGAACCAAAGATGTTCCCCTGACAAACGAAATCGGCATGTTGGACCCAAGAAGTGGCTTGATAATTTGGAGTGGCGATTTCAAGCTCACCCAAACGTATGCGGGCAGCCGTAATATCTGGATATTGCCAGGAGTCGGGAAGCAAGGACACGATCTTCGTCAAGAGTTCTTCCGTCGACCCGCCGTCTTCTTGAAAGAGACGAGCTGTCGCATGGAGGGCAGTGAGCTCTTTAACACGCTCGCCTAAATGATGAAGCGCTTGCTGAAGCTGTTCAGCGGTTACTGAGGCCTGGTCACCGGATGGGAAGCTTGACATAATATGGGAAATAGAAAAATATAAAAAAGGTCATATGGAGTGCTCAAGTTTACAACAAATACACCTATAAGTTCACAACAAAAACCGTGAGATCTCATCAATTTCGCTAGGTCCTGCGCACCCTTAGGTCAAGAATCTCTCATCATTCTTCCCGCATGATGAACGTGAAAGACTGACGACACATAGACATTCTTTCATCATGAGCAATTTTTTTGTCCGTTGAGCCAAATTTTCTGGCTCGCTATAAGGGTAAAGGAAATGGCAAATGGTGCTCTGACATGAAATCGGCTTGCCATACATAACTGTATTTGCAGAGAATTTCAGTTTATAGTAACGATTTTTCCTATGGGCGCTTCAATAATTACCGAGGCGTAAGGTCTTACTGACCCTGAACAGAAATGCATGTCAACATGAGCTTGAAAACATGGCTTTCAAACACGAATTTGTTTTATTTTCACTCTGTGACAGAGTTAAACTTACTAACTTAATGATTTGATGAACGTTTCCATTTTTAGCTTACAGGTATTTATTATGAGGAGGTTTTGAGTCAATGAACACTTTCCAGGCATCGATTTCCCATTCCGTAACATTTAAAGCATGTTTCTTTTCTCTTTTGTGTCTGCTGATGACAGCTGGCTACTCAGATACACTCCTGGCTTCAGAATCATTAGTGAAAGCGGGCTGGATCGAAGAAGTACGTATTTTCCCAGGAAACTTACGGATGGTTGCTAAACTCGATACCGGTGCAGAAAGCGCATCGATTCATGCTGAGAATATTGACCGTTTCGAACGTGACGGGAAACCGTGGGTTAAATTTACAGTCATAGATCGAACGAATAAAAACCTGGTCCTTGAGCGTGAAGTCCAACGAATCGTGAAAATCAAACGACACAAACAGAAAGCAGCAGAACGACCCGTCGTTCTGTTAGATATTTGCCTTGGCGACACCCATAAGGAAGCCGAGGTAAACTTGGCTAACCGTAGTAATTATGAATATGAACTCTTGATTGGGCGAGTGTATCTCAACAATCATTTCACTATCGATCCTTCGTCGAAACGGAACCTTGAACCAAACTGCAAAGATTCTGCATCTGAGTAAATCCTAACGACTGAAAATCTTAACAAATTTTTTCTGCGCTTCCGCTCCTCACAAAGAAGAATGAGGACCCTCTAACGTGTAATACATATCAAAGATCAAAAATTAAACAGAAAAGGCTCCGGCATTCATCTGCCGGAGCCTTTTAATTTCCACGTTCTCTATACAATTTAAAATCTAAGCAAACGCCCTGACATTACTCAATCATGCAATCTTTGCGTAATTCTTACCGTGTTATGCTGCGTAAAATTTCACCCCTTGCGTTTCTCTACTTCGCAGCCATCTGTACAGAAAGGGCTTCTCGTATTTCTGCAGATCCGAACTGAGCCAACTGCACGAGACCTTCATCGGACATTTCGTCCTCAGCACCAAACACTGACTCATAATTTGATTGCGCAAAGCCAGTGAACTCCTCATGCCCTTGAGCAGGAACGTCTAACAACGCTTCCAATGATGAGAGATACTCTCCACCCCCTTGAGCCACATCTTGCTGTAAGTTCAAGGCATTGTGCTTTGCAAACATTCGAGCTTTTTTCACGCGACCATTGGCCGCGGAATGACTATTACCTGAGGTGCTAGAGACAATATCAGTTGTTGCATGCGTCACAGCATCAGTGATATTCACGGTTGTGTCAGTCGTCGCCTCAAGAATCAAACAGGCATTCAAGCCGAATCCCATTACACACAAGACACTCAGTAAGAATAATTTCTTCATCACCATAACCATCCTCCTCGTTGTATGAATAAATGACACCTGGGATATGAATACTTACAGGTCATTTGGTACGAATCCAATATTTTGAACCATGGGGAGAAAGTCTCCGTCGTCCTAACGTTATCTCAAACCGATCAAGACGTACAAGTAACTTACCAACCTCCCCGGACTCGCACATTGGATAAAAAGAACAATACTTCCTGGCTCTTGTCTAGAAGAAATCTTTTACTTGAGCTATCGTTCATGAACTCCCGTATTCAGGAAAAAAGAAAATCTGTGACTTTCTAACGAAAATTGTGAAAAGTCACTCTTTGTCCATATGAATCAATGGGGGGCACTGCTTGCGAAACGTGTAAGACGGAATAGAAATTACCCTTAGGCAAAACTTGATATTCATGTCGATCATTCCTGAAAATTCGGTTCTCTGAGAGAGGAAAAAGCCAAGTTGACCATCTTCTGTAACATGACGTAGACTTCAAGCCATGGTGAGTCGTGATTCCGCGAATCACTGAACCCTCTATCTGACAGGAATCCACCTCATTTCAGTGAGAGGACTTTATCCATCCACTTCATAATCAAGCGAGGCATATTATGGCACTGCGGTTAGGCGATGAAGCTCCGAATTTCACGGCAGAAACCACGGAAGGTAGCATTAATTTCCATGAATGGCTTGGTGATGGATGGGGCATTCTCTTTTCTCATCCCAAGGACTATACCCCAGTGTGTACCACTGAGCTTGGCGCCATGGCGAAACTCAATGATGAGTTCAAAAAGCGCAACGTCAAGGTGTTGGCCATTAGCGTCGATCCTCTTGATTCTCACAAAGGTTGGGTGAACGATATTAATGAAACCCAAGGCTGTACCGTTGGCTATCCGATTATTGCAGACCCTGAAAAGAAAGTGGCCAATCTGTATGACATGATTCATCCGAACGCGTTGGATAACATGACAGTTCGTTCTGTATTTGTGATTGGACCGGATAAAAAGCTCAAACTAACGTTAACGTATCCTGCATCCTGCGGACGAAATTTTGACGAGTTGCTTCGAGTGATCGACTCACTACAGTTGACAGCGAAACATAAAGTGGCCACCCCAGTGAATTGGAAGGATGGGGAAGATTGCATCATTACACCGGCTGTCACTGATGCTGAGATCCCATCTCTCTTTCCAAAGGGCCATCGCGTTGTGAAGCCTTACCTGCGATACACTCCACAACCAAATAAGTAGGAAATGATGAAACAAAAAAAGAGCCGCTGTTGAGCGGCTCTTTTTTTGCGTTTACCACTTGTGGAAGCGCTTTATTTTCTCAAGAACTTGTCACATGTGACAAGTTCAAGAAACATCGCTAGAGATATTTCAACCATTTCCCTACTTATTGTTGGTGGGTCTCGAACAGAGAAACCTTCATCTGATAGACACGACGACACGGGCGACATCTGAATTGAACAGAATCTGTCTTCACATTCACCTGACTCACACGCAAATCAACTGCGTGGTCAGCCATACATTGCTCTAAGCTCTGAGACGCACCGACCTCGGTAAACGGTTCATCGCCAATTTGACTTTGACATACGGTCACCTGAAGGCGATGTCGCATATGACAGTTGGCACACACGATACCAACCTTTTCTGGAAGGGCAACCATTTTCACGCTCAACGACAGTGGATGCACGGCAAAGCACTGCTGAATAAATGCCGGACTTTTAAAAATAGGCATCGTGCTATCCTCGCAAACTTGTGGTTCGTTTTCTACCGTGCACAAATCGGCTTTTCGTCATAACGTTCTTAGAGACAGTGCCTTTGCGATCATGTTGGTACTTACTGACTCCCAAATGGATCTTCTGCTTTTTTCAGTTGACAAAACTTGCGAGTCCACTCTCTGAGTATACGTTCCTCATCAAACAACAATTCATAACGCAAACACACAATACGTTCTCTCGGAGCACCGCCCTGGTCCCCCTTCCCGACTAAAGACGCAACGGCATCACCAACTTCTGCAACGCCGGACCCAAATCCCTTTAATCCGGAAGGATCAAGTTCACCTTCTGGAATGGCTACCCGATAAATCCATGTGGTGTTTTTGTCCAAGAGTGAATGTTCGACTATATGCGGTTTCCCAAATTTTTCACGTACCTCAAATTGCGTCTGTTCATCGACGGCATCATCGAAATATCGGTCACGCCAATGGCTGCAGCTTGTCAGGAGACATCCGACTAATACGACAACACTGCATTCCAAGAGCGTAGGTATTTTTTTTGAGTTAACGAATATACCAGGCATCAACTTTGCGTCACAGCTTTGGGTCTTTCTTGTTTTCAGACGCTCGCATAAACGATCGAATTAACGCAAACAATTGGGCGACCATCCCCGTCACGATAAGCCCTAGTGCGGTCGGCAACCACATGGAATCAGGATAATCAAGACCGTGCATCCCCAAAACAAACCCGAGGGCAATACACACAATCCCGACAGATCGCGCGATTAGAACCTCTGGTCGTTGTCCAAGCATACCATGTGGCTTTCGACAATGTAGAAGGCTTACCCTTTCGTCAATTTCCGGTAACGGATACGATGTGGCTGCTCAGCGGACTTACCTAGACGCTTTTTTCGATTAGCCTCATAGTCGGTATAATTCCCTTCAAACCACACCACCTGACTATCACCTTCGAACGCCAGGATATGCGTCGCAATACGGTCGAGGAACCAGCGATCATGGCTGGTGACAACCGCACAACCCCCAAATTGCTCCAACCCTTCTTCCAAGGCACGAAGCGTATTCACGTCAAGATCGTTCGTGGGCTCATCAAGCAAGAGCACATTAGCCCCTTCTCTCAGCATTCTGGCTAAATGAACACGATTACGTTCTCCTCCGGAAAGATCCTTCACCTTTTTTTGTTGATCAGAACCCGCAAAGTTAAACCTGGACACATACCCTCGCGAATTGACTTCGGCTTTTCCTAACATGATGGTCTCTTGATCATCGGAAATCACTTCCCATACCGTGCGATTGCCATCAAGCGTTCGATCCTGATCAACATACCCAAGCGTGACTGTCTCACCAATCGTAAAATCTCCAGCATCAGGTTTTTCAGCTCCCATGATCATCCGAAACAGCGTGGTTTTCCCTGCGCCATTCGGCCCAATCACTCCAACTATTCCTCCCCGAGGCAGCGTAAATGAGAGATCTTCAAAGAGATTCTTGTCGCCAAATGCCTTGTGAAGACCTTTCGCTTCGATGACTACATCTCCTAATCGTGGCCCCGGCGGAATATAAATTTCGAGGTCCTGACTTTGTCGATCTTGCTCTTCACTCACGAGTTCTTCATAGCGCGTCACCCGTGCTTTGCCCTTGGCCTGTCGGCCTTTGGGGGACAAGCGAATCCACTCCAACTCCCGCTCAAGAGTTTTTCGTCGTTTAGACTCAGCCTTCTCTTCTTTTTCCAAACGACTTTGTTTCTGTTCAAGCCACGACGAATAATTGCCTTGAAAGGGCATACCCTGTCCACGATCTAATTCCAAAATCCACCCCGCAACATTATCGAGAAAATACCGATCGTGGGTCACCGCAATGACCGTGCCCTTATACTGTTGCAAATGCTGCTCTAACCATTGCACCGATTCTGCATCAAGATGGTTGGTGGGCTCATCGAGCAGCAAAATATCTGGCTCTTGAATCATCAGTCGACAAAGTGCCACACGACGACGCTCCCCACCGGAAAGTTTATCCACTAGCGCATCTGACGGCGGACAACGGAGTGCATCCATCGCAATCTCGAGTTCATGCTCAAGCTCCCATCCGTTTGCGGCTTCGATCTTTTCTTGCAATTGCGCTTGCTTCTCGATCAACTTTTCCATCTCGTCAGGAGACAGCTCTTCAGCAAATCGATTACTGACCGTTTCATATTCCCGAAGAAGTTCAATGACCTCGGCCCGCCCTTCCTCGACAACTTCTTTAACCGTTTTACCGGGGTCAAGTTGGGGTTCCTGTTCAAGCAACCCCACGGAATAGCCTTTCGAAAATGTGATCTCGCCAAGATAATCAGAGTCGAGCCCGGCAATGATCCGAAGCAGCGTACTTTTCCCCGATCCATTCAGTCCCAAGACCCCAATTTTGGCTCCATAATAAAATGACAAGTAAATGTCTTTAAGAACCTGTTTTTTGGGTGGGTGAACACGACCCACGCCAATGAGCGAAAATATGACCTGCTTATCATCAGTACCCATCTCATTGTTTTCCTTTAACGGTTTCTGGTTAAGAAGCGGAGTCAATGCTCCGGGCCCCAACCTTACCAAAGGCCGTGACGATATCACAAACACGGCAGATCTCTCTTTACAGCAACTCTATCGCGTCGGAGACATACTTTACGATACTTCAGGGTGAAGGACTGATTGTGCAAACGTCAAAATGAAACATTCAAAATCACGAGTAGGGCTTTTCCCTAACTCATCACTTTTTATTTTGCAATTTGCACTTTAACATGCCTTTTCCGTGAAGATTATTCACCAACATTCCAGGACTATTCAAAAAAAGCTCTTGACCACTTGTCGTTCTTCCGATACATAGAAGTATGCCACTCCCTCCCATCAATTTTTGTAGTCAATGCGGTTCAACGGTAGAACAGAAAATTCCTCAGGGTGAGGACCGGCTCAGAGCGGTCTGTCCAAACTGTCAAACCATTCATTATCAAAACCCAAAAATTGTGGCAGGCTGTATTCCAGAATGGGAAGGACAGGTCCTCATGTGTCGTCGCGCCATTGAGCCTCGCTTAGGACTTTGGACGTTCCCGGCCGGGTTTATGGAAATGGGAGAAAGCTCTGAAGAGGCTGCGGCAAGAGAAACACAAGAAGAGGCATTGGCTGACGTCCAGATTACGTCGCTCTATGCAGTGTATTCGTTGCGCCGAGTCGATCAGGTCTATATCATCTATCGCGGAGAACTACGGAAACGTGAATTCGGTGTCGGAGAAGAGAGCCTGGAAGTCCAACTCGTTTCGCTCGATGATATTCCCTGGAAACAGCTTGCCTTTCCCGTGATTCATGAAGCCCTCACCCGTTATGTGCACGATCGCGAGCAGAAAAGCTTTGGAGTGCATTTCGGATCCATCGCGCCTATGACACAAATGCCTGCTTACGAATCCCCTGCTCAATAAGACCGTCCTTCAGCAATTATCACCGTGCGCGACCAGAATGTTGCTCAAGTGCCAGTAAGGACTGCTTAATAGGTAACCCGCCTCCGTAACCCACTAACTTCCCATTGGCTCCAATGACCCGATGGCATGGAACGATGATGGAAATCGGATTTTGTCCATTCGCAGCTCCCACAGCCCGTGAGGCATGAGGGTTTCCAATTTGCTTTGCGATCTCTCCATAGGAAACCGTTTTCCCATAGGGAATCCTTCGAAGAGTCTTCCACACGCCTTGCTGAAAATTCGTTCCCTCCGGAGACAGCTTCACCGTAAATCGTGTCAGGCAACCCTTAAAATACGCTTCCAACTGAGAGATAACGAGTTGAAACGGTTTCCGATCTTTTTCCCATTGCGGATCAATCGCTTGAGGATGCCGACCATCCTGAAAGCTGAGAATCTTCAAGCCTTGCTCATTCCCGACCAACAACAGTTCGCCAACCGGACTCCGAAGAAGTTCATAGAACACAGTTCGCGTCTTCTTCACACTAACGCCTCTTGCCTATGGAAAGTTTCGACAATACTTGCCGTCGCTCCTCTTGAAGTTTCTTTCTGGCCTGAAGCGGATCAGAAATGATTCGCTCAGACGGAGGGACCGGAAATGTCTGGCCTCTCAATATCCCCGACTCTTTGACTTTGTGAGCCAACGTTCGGCCACGCCAGGGATTATACAGCGGATCACCCACAAGCACCATTTGCCAACTCATATGGCGAGTGGAGAGATAGAACGCTTCAACCAATGAATAATGTCCTGTCAGCAACAATCCGAAGAATTCCGTCGGCAATGGAAAGGCATCAAGATAAGGCTCTCCAATTGGTCCAAGCGTCGCGGTGATACCTCGTTCCAATGCATTTTTACACCACCCACGCTCCATCGGATCACGAAGACTGACCGCTTCGCCTGACGCTATATGATAGCCAATTGAACCAGGGTTAAAGCTAAAGGCATCTTCATAATGCCTGAGGCGATACCAGCCAACATACAGTGCAACACCAGGAGCCTCACCCGACTGGCTAAATCGTTTTTGCGTGTTTTCGAGTATGACTGGGTATGAAGAATTTTTTTGCACCGCGTTGCTGAGCCTGCGTATATCTCGATCATAATGGCCATAGCTCAATGGTTGGTCGGAATCCATTCCCCGTGCATCAAAATAGGCGTTTCCTTTCAACCCCTCCTGTTCTGCCAGGATCGCATGATCAATCATTTGCTTGACTAAATTTGGACTCGGTCCATCAAGACGACTTACTAACATGACGGGAAGACTCAATGACGGCTCTTGAGCCCGCACAGGATACCATGCATACAAGGGGTTCGGAATTTTTCCAGACGGATGAGCGAATGTTCGATCCCACCACAGTAAACTCAATTCACTATCAACGCTCGCATCTGCAGAAGCAAAACTGAATCGTTGTATTTCTTGATTGGCAAAACGAAGCACGCCACTCACACCAAAATGTTTTTGAACGACCTGATAAGCACGCTCTCTGCCTTTATCAGACGGAACATCCAACAATAACGATACAAGGTGTTCAGCCGAACGAAGCTGAGCACGAATGTTTGTTAGTGGTGCGCCCATTAACGTCGCGGTCTTTTCTGACAAGTGCTGTAAGATCTGAACTTTTCCTGCCAACCCATTTACTCGTTGAATGGCTCTCCCGAGGACAAGGTCATGAGCTTTCCTACTATTTGCATCTTCTAATTGCTCAAGACGATGATACGCCTCTTGGATAGCCTGATTGACTCGCTGAATCAATGAAGCAATAGCTCGTTGATCTATGGTGGAATCACTGGGTTGAGCTGACGATTGTGAAGGAACTGATTGGGACTCCTGAGTTGCAATGTGCTCGATATCGTTCTTGAGCTCTTGAAGAAACTCGACAGAAGATTTCCTCCATGCCTTGGCATCTTCTAACCATATCTTTTCTTGTGATGAAGGACGTGGAGCTCTGACACGAAGGGGAATACCGTACGTTGTCACGATCACTCGGACTTTGGAGGCGAGGTTTTTGGCTTTGAGAGCGGTTTGAATAGGCTGAACAATGGCCTGTTCATATTCTTCTCGACTGATCGTTTCTTTTGTCGACGTATCCAGTTCAAGGATATGGGATGCGGGTATTCCTCGTTGCTGAGCATAGTGTCTCGCAACGGAATCGCTTCCATGACTATTCTCATTCGACACAATCACAATCTGATTTGGGCTCATTTCAGCAAAAGCCGGTTCCTGTAGAAAGGCCATTACCATACAGGTGAATAGGCCCATCCACCAGAGTGCATTGAAAGAGTATCTTAGCAGCGTTTGCAGACTCGTTGCTCGAGCATCGTATCTCGTATGTCGCGAAAAGTCAGGAGAGTTTTTACAAGATGTGAGAGAGAAATGACATATCACGGACTTGGCCTTACTAGCTCGTCTTACATTCTACACGTTAGAACATTGCTGAATATCGTGTGTGGTGTCACAATTGTTTCGGTAGTACCTTGAGCTTTGTCTGAGTAACTTCTTTTGAATACTCATAAAGTTTAGGTTATTTTTGGTAATTAATCTTATCACATACCTGGGGAAACGCAGATGATTCCATCCACCATCCAGGTCTTCATCTGTTCTCGCAAAACTTCAGTGAACGCTCCATTCAGGTAACTACCTTGAATATCAGGAATAGACCAACTCATACCCCCTCAAAAGGCAGGATTGAGAGGGGGAGGGGTCGTCTCCGTACAGTACCAGCGAGTGATGCGTAGAGCCGACACCCTGGAGGACGACACGTGTCTTTATTTTTTTTAGAAACAAAGGAGTCAAGATATGCGAAAGTCAAGAATCTGGATTCCCATCATGGCGGTAATCATAAGGGCTCGGTTTGGCAGCACCCGCGTCAGCAGTCACAATCTCTGGAGCTGGAGATGGGGTCCTCAACAAAACTACCATCAATAATACCATCACGGAGTCGCGGTTCACGGAAGTCTTGGTGACCGATGTGAACGGAGTCAGTGGCCTCTTCACCGCGCCCGATCCATTCATGGCCCCATTGACCAGCGATCCCACAAGCGCACTCTCACAGGCCTTTGCTAGTTTAGGTGTGCCCAACCCCGTGGATTTTTCCACCTTAGTCACCACCACCATTGATATTTCCAATTTTCAGCGAGTGGAAACCGTCGTGACGTTCAGCGAGACCTCAGGGACCGTCTTTATCGGTGACCTAGGTGCCCCCTGTGATATTATAGTCCTGACAGGGCAACTCAATGTCACGACGACCAACACGACTCATATCATCGATGCCTTCCGACTGAATGTCACGCAAGACCTCAACGGTGGTGGCGGGCCCGGGCCTGGCCCAGCTCCCATCCCCGAACCCTCGACAATGTTACTGCTCGGTTCGGGCCTCGCAGGCTTAATTGGCTGGCGGCGATGGCAACACCCCCATGCTTCGTCATAGACGCTTTCGCTCCCATGCGTCAGAATGACAAAGGGCCTGACATTAGATGATGTCAGGCCCTTTCATTTCCAGGAGGCATGAGCGTTAGAGCAGAAACATCGTGTTGAGACATTCGAGAACATCGGCTTTGGTCTTTGCATGGACCGATCCATCAAATTTGTGCAGCCGTTTTTTTGAAACAACTCGTATTTGATCAAGCATGACCTGCCCTTTGGTTTTCTTGTGGGTGATAGGGACACGGAACGGCCACGTTTTGATTGTTGTCGTCATAGGAGCAACGATGACTGTTTGTAACCCCTGATTCATGCTATCTGGTGAAATAACAACACATGGCCTTGTCTTTTTCATTTCTGCCCCAACTGTGGGATCAAGGTTGATCCAATAGACCTCAAAGCGTTTGGGATAAGTGGGTTTTACCATTCCCAATCTTCCATGATATGTAGATCTTCCACCCCTTCCATAAACACTGGTTCATGTTCTTCAGGCGGATCCTGCTGTATCGCATCTAGCCAATCGGCCCTTGGATGTTTGACGGCTTTCACGATAATACAGTCATCCTTGACATGCAGATCAGCTATTTTTCCAATACCCGCCTCTTTCAACGCATGCGTGGGGATGATAATCCCTTTTGAATTCCCGATATCGCGGACAACCACATTCATAAAGTGCCGCCTCCTTTCTCTTCACGAATGTTATAACATCATTATAACTTACCATCCTGACCATGAAAAGGAGCAGATTTAGCTTGATACCGACCTTGCACCAATAATTCTTGACATAAACTCTACAAAATGCAACCATTGGTTACTATTTAAGCTTTTATCTTATGGATTTTAGACTGATTAAGTTATCTCATCTCCTGTATCAAAAACCTTGCTGAAACGATGGATCGTCAAATTGTCTGCTTTTCTATCCCCAGGTTTTCAATCTCTCTCGCTCGCCTAGAAAACCCTTCCTTACAAAAACAGCCGATTGCTGTCGCCGGTTCACAATCCTCTCGAGCACCCATTACTGAAGCCTCACAAGAAGCCCAGCATGATGGTGTCTTACCTGGCCTCCTTGTCAGACAAGCTCGTCAACGCTGTCCATCACTCCATATTCTTCCCCCTCGCACGGCTTACATCCGTCAGGCCCACCACGCGCTTGAGAACACCATCCGTCAATTTTCCCCTGTCTGGGAACCAATTCAGCCTGGACATTTCTTTTTTGATCTTACTGGTACAACTCGTCTCTTTGGGTTGGCCTGTGATGCCACCATGCGAATCAAACGAGAAATCACACAACAATATGGTCTTGTCGGAGTGGCCGGACTTGCCAGCAACAAACTCGTCGCACGCATTGCCTCAACGATTGTCGGTCCTCCACAACTATGTGACATTCGACATGGCTCTGAAGAAGCGTTTCTTGCCCCCCTCCCCATTGATACCTTACCGCTCAGTTCTCATCACATAAAGACGATGTTGCCTGTCTTGGCTGATTTAAACCTTCACACCGTACAAGATCTGGCAGACATTGAACTGGATCAGCTTGAAATCATATTGGGCCCACAAGCTCGCGACATTCATGCATGGGCACATGGAACCGACACGGCTCCTGTTTTATGTCCACCTCAACAACCACAGATCAGCGCCACCGCCACACTGGCCCCAGCCGAGATCGATCTTGCTCGTCTCCACGGAACTCTGTACGAACTTCTCGAACGAGTATGCCCTCAGTTACGAACCCAGCAGCGGATGTGCCATCACATCACACTCGATCTGCAGTATCATGACGGCTTGGAACTGACAACATCTCATGCCATCCAATCAGGGACATACTGGGAAATTGATCTTTTCCCTTATGTCACAAAGCTTCTAGCACGGAGTTTCAAACGCCGAATCCGAGTGAGCCGTCTCACTCTACGCGCTGGACAACTGACCAGAGCCGTCGAACAAGGCGAATTGTTTTGCGAAGAAGCCAAGGCTGAACCGTTTACACCCCAAAAATCACACCGCCTCACACAATCGCTTGATCATATTCGAACACGATTCGGTCCACAGGCCATTTGGTGGGGAAAGACGCATGCCACCCTTCATCCATCTTCACGTCCACTCTAATTACTCACCCATGTCCGGGGTTTCCTCATTAGAGGAATTGTGTGCAGCGGCACATTCTCATGGGGCTCAGACACTCGCACTCACCGATACCAATGGATTGTATGGAGTCGTTCGATTTATAGAAGTGGCTAGGCAGACAGGACTGAAACCAATTCTTGGGGCTGAGCTGACTCACAAACAGCATCGTGCCACATTGCTGTCCACATCCATGACTGGATACACGAACCTTTGCCGATTACTGTCAGATCGCCATTGTAATGACACCTTTGATTTCATCGAAGCCGTAGCCCAACACCATCATGATCTTCTGGTGTTATCTGATGACATGCCAGCACTCATCGCGTGGAAAAAACGAAAGCAGAAGAACCTCTACGTTGAACTCACACCTGGAATCATGATGCATCAGGCCCTGGCATTTAGCCGGCGATCAGGCATTCCACCCGTCGCAACCAATCGCGTACATTTCGTTCAGCCTGAAGAATTCTCTCTCCATAAAGTGTTACAAGCCATTGCGCTCAAGACAACCCTCTCACAGTTACCACCAGCGACATGCTGCTCACCCAACCACTGGCTTGCTCCCGCTGCCGTGTTAGAACCGCAGTATACACATGTTCCGCATGCGCTCCTCAATGCACGCCGTATTGCGGATCGCTGTCACACAGAATGGAACTTCAAAGATACAGTACAGCAAGCGTTTCGTGATCAAACGGACCCACAAACGTTCTCCACACTTCAAGCCAAAACATACGAAGGGGCTCAACAACGGTATGGAAAGGTTTCTGACGAAGTTAAAAAACGGATCGAGACCGAATTGAGCGTGATCCACTCAAAGGGCTTCGCGGTTTGGTTTTTGATCGTTCAAGACATTGTTCAACAAGCCCCACGCACCTGCGGTCGTGGCTCTGCAGCCGCCTCCATTGTCTCCTATTGCTTAGGCATCACCCATGTAGATCCGATTCGTCATAACTTGTTCTTTGAACGTTTTTTGAACGCCGGCCGACAGGATCCACCGGACATCGACATTGATTTCCCATGGGATGAACGGGATCGGATTTTAGATTACATTTTCGCGAAATATGGCACTCGTCGTACGGCCATGGTCGCGAATCACAACACCCTTGGCTTCCGCGCCGCAATTCGCGAGGTTGCCAAAGTGCATGGCATCTCACCCACTGAACTCGATCGAGTCATACCAGGGCTCATCCGCCAAACAGAATTTCATCCACCTCCCACAACACGCACGTTGACCGCCTGGACAGCGAACATTTGCCAAACCATGGGGATACATGAACCCTGGCTAGAAATTATCTCTGTCGCGCTTCGTCTCAAAGGCTGCCTCCGACATCTCGGCGTACATTGCGGTGGTGTCGTCATTGCCCCCGATGAGATTCAACGGTATGTCCCGGTTCAAGTCTCAACAAAAGGGGTGCCGATTATTCAATGGGAAAAAGATCAAACCGAAGATGCCGGTCTGGTCAAACTCGATATCTTAGGAAACCGTTCGCTCGCGGTGATTCGAGATACGCTTGATGCCATCGCGGATCAGACAGGGCAACGTCTCAATGCAACCCTATGGGAACCAATCTATGACAGACGAACCCAAGAGCTGATTCGCCAAACTCATACGATCGGATGCTTTTACATCGAATCACCGGCAACGCGGCTATTACTCAGGAAACTCTGGTCGGCTCTGCCTAACAAACATCTGTCCGAGCTGGATATTTTTGAATATGTCGTCATGGTTTCTTCTCTCGTTCGGCCTGCAGGCAACCCCTACAATCGTGATTTTGTGCTCCGTGCACATGGCCAACCTCATCAACCGGTTCATCCTATTTTTGAACGTGTTTTAGCTGACACTCACGGCCTTATGGTGTACCAGGAAGATGTGACGAGAGTTGCGATGGCTGTGGCAAACTTTTCAGTAGAAGATGCGGATCAATTGAGGAAAATCTTGAGTAAAAAACACAAGAAGCGACAGCTGCAGGATTATCAAATCCAGTTCTCTCGCGGAGCTGCCGCCAAAGGAGCGTCACAAGATACGATCACCACAATGTGGAATATGATGATGAGTTTTTCGGGATATAGCTTTTGTAAACCACACTCTGCCTCCTATGCTCAAGTCTCATTTCAATCGGCCTATCTTCGAGCTCATTACCCGGCAGAATTCATGGCAGCCGTGGTGAACAATCAAGGCGGATTCTACGCTTCCTTTGTGTATCTCTCAGAAGCCCGCCGTATGGGCTTGACCATTTTACCACCAGACATCAATACCAGTTATTGGCACTATACGGGAACCGGGCAAACTATTCGCATGGGCTTCATGCAAATTAAAGGTCTCAAGACTGATGTCATTGACGATCTTCTTGATGAACGCACGAAACATGGCCCTTTTCGATCATTTCAGAATTTTTTGACCCGCACAAAAAGCGAGCAAGCCCAGATCCGCATACTGGTGAAGGCTGGAGCGTTTGATCGTATTGCCGGCGAGGTCACACGTCCGGGCCTCCTGTGGCGTCTGTATGCCCGTCATGGATGGCAAGGAAACAAACAAAGAACAGGTCACATATTAGGACCATCGACGTCTTCCATATTACGTCTACTTCCTGACGAAGCCACGGCGCTCCCTATTCCACCAGATTACGCTCCAAAGCAAAAAATTCAGCACGAGATTGAACTGCACGGATTTCCGCTCAACACTCATCCACTCAAATTATTTGAGAAGGCTTTTCAAGGGATACACGATGTGCCGGCTTGCGACATGCATCGGTATGTTGGTCAAACCATCACCATGATCGGGTGGATGATTACAGAAAAATCTGTTCAAACTCAACAACGTGAACCCATGGAATTTGTGACGTTTGAAGATTTGACCGGATTGTATGAAGCCACGTTTTTCCCCAAAACGTATCGACAATTTGGCCACCTCCTCATAAATCAGGGGCCCTATATTTTGGAAGGGATTGTTGAGGAAGAATTTCAAACCTATTCATTGATCGTGAAAAAAATCTATGCATTGCAACCAAATACCTTTCCTCCCGCCTTCGCATCTGACCACGTCGTTGGTAAAGAGAGAAAAAATACAATTGAAACGCGTTAGCGGTAAATCGATAAGCAAGGCACCTAAGAAGAGTAATGAAGAGGATAACATTGCGTGGAATCGATCGTGGGTAATTTCTGGTGATGGCATGAGATGGATATTCCTATTCTGATCCATCTCATTCTTTCAGATGATAAGAATGTTCTGAGTTTTGCAGATTCTGGGTACGTATCATAAGGTCTTCAGGTTCCGCTGTGGCTAGTATGAACGAGAAGATTCAGCTCACGGCTTGTGCTAGTATTCGACAATGCATTTGGAGCGGATGTGAACCGTAACGTGAGTCACAAGAATAATGACCTTTGCTGAACTTGTTCGAACCTTGGAAAAGAATGGGTTTGCGCTACTGAAAGAAAAGAGCTCAATTCGTTATTATCGCAAGGCAGGGCATGACAAACTGATTCGCGTCGATTATCATGGGAAGCAAAGAGGTCCCGACGGGGACGTGTCAGGCAATTCTGAAAGGCGCAGGAATCAAACGTTACGAACATCACCAATGCTGGATTTACCGTATTCTCTTGTCATTGAAGCTACGGACGACCCAACGTTTTTCGGGTTCTATTTTCCGGATCTCGAAGGATTCACGGGAACCGGACATTCAATCGAAGATTGCCTCTATCAGGCTAAATGGGGCATGCAGGAACATCTCTCCCTGATACAAAATGAACATCTTCCTCTTCCCCCTGTGAACCCTCACCCAACTGTGCTGATCAAAAACGCATCGCCAGTCGCCAGCCTTTCGTAAACGTGCCCTCCAGACGGTAGTTTGGAATAAAGAACCCCATCGCAAACAATGGGGAATATACCCTTAAGTGATTCACTTTCGACATGGAGCCTTATGCCTTGAACTCCAATGCTTCGAAGAATGCTATCCATGGTATTTTCAACATATCAAGCTAGACACCAGCCTTTGCGTTGGCTAAGATCGGCTCATGCCAATTAATGAACACATTCAAGCCTGGCGACGAATGCGAGGGAATTCGGTCACCGCATTGGCCGGCAAAGTCGGAATGCCTTCAACGGAGCTTGAAGCCATCGAAGCTGGGGAATTAGATCCGCCGGCCTCAGCGCTCGAAGCGTTAGCGGGCGGACTCGGAATACCGCCGGGCTGGCTGTATAGTAGTCCCACAGCGATCAACCTTCTCTTAGGTGATCCTGATGAGAAAAATAGTGATTGGACAAATGTAGACTCTCCAGATCCCATTCTCGAACTCATCGCCCATTCACCTCAGGAACAACGAGAAATGTATTCGCTTCTGACCGCTCTCCTTCAAAGCGGTGAACCGAAGCTTCTGCGCGCGGCTGAAGTCAATCTCCGCAGCCTCCTCAAACAAGCACAGACCGCCACAGTCCCCTGGCAAAACCGCATACCCGGACATTTTGAGCCGCCGAGCGATTAAGCTGCATCGTCTCACCGCTCTCTTTAAGGATTCATCTTGTGATGGACAGAGGAGTGATGATTCCGTTTTCTTGAATCAAACCAACGAATCAAGTTTCAGAGACAGAAGAAAGCTTACAGAAAAAGACGTTGAATGGAAAAGAAAAACGCGGGATTACGAATGCGAAAAACGAGGAAGCGCCGTTTGAATGGTGACCAGAAACTCATCCATCGTGAACGGCTTTTGTAGGCAGTACACCGACCCTAAAATGTGACTAATGGATGTCTGCTCTTGATCACTGGAGGGGATGGTTCCCGACATCGTAATAATGGGCAATGTTGGGGAATGACTGCGAAGGGCTTGGATGTGCTCCAAACCTTCCTCATCGGCATCAAGATCATTTGCAACAATGACAGAGGCAGGATTTTGCTGATGAAAGGCTAAGGCTTCCCGAGCATTTGCAGCTTCTGACACATCATACCCAGCCCACTCGAGAGTCAAGGCCAGAGAATCTCGGACGGACTCATCACCGCCAATCATCAAGATTCGTTCCATATCCCCAACCCCTCCGTTAAGGCCACACGACACCTCACGCATGGATGTAAATGGCAGCAAATGATGTACCTTTTTCATTAAAATAGAAGATATTGATATTTTCATAAGTATTTCAAGGGCTTTTACATATGTTTCTTTTTTGAATGAGACGAAGAAAGTGGAGGTAAAACCATACATAAATACTTGAAAAGTATCTTTCCTCCTACAGTAATGAGCCAAATTAAGTTTTATCGCCCATGAGTGAAAGAGTTTCAAAACTGCAGAAAGTGCCTCACTCATTCTGGAATGTGAGTAGAGGAGGAGCTGCGATACCACAGCCACAACGTCTGACACACGAGCCCCGAAGTCACACCCAATAGGCCGACGTAAAGCCCGGCAACCTGACCATAATAGGTTCCAGCCGTTAAGATGGAGGCACTCGTGAAAAGGTAAATTGCGACAGCTTCAGTAATACTTCTTGTCTGGTGATTTTGAACCAGTGAGCCTTGAAAAAAACTTTCAACTGCACTTAAGCCTGGCAGCAAAACGGCCAACCAAATTGCCTGACGGCCTAACTCCGTCAACTCCGGTGACAACCCCGCAATATCCCCAAACCACACTCGAGCCAGCGGCGTGGCGGCAATAAGCAAAAGAAGACTGCTCGTCGTCAGGCCCAACACAACAGCAAACCGACCAAGCATTTTTTTGGCTCCAGGATACCCAATCAACGCGACCACCACTTCTTGAAAGGCTAACCCGAGGCTTCGCAAAGTAAACGAGAGGCCAGCCATTACGGGCCACACGGCTAATGACTCTAATGCCCGCGGCATTCGACTTAATGCTGCGCTGCCTATCGGTAACGCAATGAGCGCAAGAAAAGATGTCATTGCAAGCGGAACATAAAATCTCAGAAGACGGCTCATGGTCAACGGCAACGGCACGGTGTTCTGATCAGTTTGCATCCGCAGCAAGAGTGGTTGAACTAAACGATTCACTACAACCGCTTCCGTCAAAACTCCAAACGATACCGCAACAGTCGTCACAACGATCCCGGGAATCGTCCCCCAGTAGAGACCACATCCTAAGATGGAAATGTTGACAACTAATCGAAGCGCGGTTCCAAAACCAATTGACCGCGTTTGGCCATATCGAATCATAACGCCTTGCTGAAACCGCCGAATGGCTATCGCGCCTGTCCAGGGCGTCATGAGCATGAGCCCGAGTCGGGCCGGTTCTCGAATCGGGTCAGGGACGTGTAAGACATCGGCAACCACCACGTCATACAACGGAGAAAACGCCACAAGGATATGTAGAATGGTCAGAACGCCTGACATGCGAAACATAAATCGTCGAAGAAACACATACGAAGTCCAATCTCGGGATAACGCCGTTGAGGCCGCCAAGAGCATAATGACCGGAGCCTCGATGATCAACGCAATCGGAAAAACCACGCCTCCGTACGCAGCGAGATGGATCTCGGGGTCAGCGAGTCGAGCCATGACCGCACTCACAATGGGAAGTTCAATGCCCATGAGCACCCAACTCCCGGCTAGTGGCCACCACAGCTCAAATATTTTTCGAAGACTGATAGACGATTCAGTCTGAGACAACGTGGTCATCGATCACACCTGAAATCCCATTTACAGTCAGGACATAGCGGTTAAAAAGATTCTCTAGAAACTCAAAACTCGTGTTCGAGATACGAGGGGTGAGATATCGAGAAGAACGGTCAACAACGATACGGTTACGATTACAGGCTTTCGAGCAGTAAGACCGTCATTGAAAGAAGATCAATGTGGGAATTGAATGTTGAAAGACGTGTGTCTCGCGACCATACACACAAAGATCAGAATAACACTAATAGGTTCTTCTGGGCGAGAGGTAACCGTACTGACTCCCTAGGCAAGAGAAGCGTAAAAGGTCATAAGGATCTCTTACGCTTCATGGGAAAGGACGGGTAGCGTCAGGAGTTTGGCTGAAAAGCGCAGAGACAAACACAATCGTCACATGGTCAGACCTCTTCGTTACCTTCAGTGGCATTGGCTGGACTTTCAATCTGAGAAAAACCAGAATCGTCCTGACTCACTGTGGCCAAGACTCGATCCTCTTCATAATGAGACTTGAGGTTATCCACCTCAATTTCAACCGCTTCATCGGGAGTCAAACGCTTCAAATCCAATTCCGTAATCCAGCTTTTGACATATTCCCGCATACGTGTCCCTGGCAGGACCTCAATATGAGGAACAATGGCAGAATGGTCCCAATCACGCCAATTATGGGCTTGAACATGAAGAGAACGAATGGTTTGATGCGTCTGCTGAATCAATGGTTCAGTCGGCCCTTCAATCGGAATTCTTCGAGACTCGACTAATTTCATTCCCATTTCAGCCTGTTCGGCCAGTTTGATATTCTCGTCTGATGATACAGCTTGAAGACGCTGAGGAATTTTGACCATATCTCCTTTTCCCTCCAGCACCTCTTTCTGAAAATCATCCGTCAGCGCCACGACCACTCCAATACCGGGATAGCTGATCTTGTCCTGGCCTCCAACTAATCGGGCCAATTCAGCATACGACTTGGCTCGTTGATTCACCGAATATCGACCGATCACTTCGACTTCATCAACAAGAAGAATCCATCCGGCATACCCGGCCGCTTGGATCATTCGAGAGGCAAATTGAAATCGTTGAGAAGCCAATTCAGCCTGTGAAATTTTCCCAAAACTATATCGCCCGGCAATCCCACATTCTTTTAAATATTTTTTGAGCTCTCCGACTCCGAGTGGATCCCCCGTCCAAAATCGGGCCATGCGATATCCCAACTCCTGATCGGTGCCCATCCGTTCATGCAAAAACAGGGTCGAGGCAAAACGCGGATCAATCTCACTTTCCGTACTATTGACCCAAGTCGAGAAACTTTTATACTTCGGGTCCCAGGAATCGCACTGACTAGCAATTTCCGAAAGCAGTTCGCCTTTTTTATCCGGTATGACGGCCGATTCAACCGCAGCATGGAATATTCGGACAGGATGATACAGAGGAGTTTCCTTGCTAATCACGACTCGACTACAGATAAAGTTCGACTCTAATGCGACATTCTGAAGATATTCCAACACATGAGACTTCCCGCTCCCGAAACTCCCTTCAACAATGAGCCCCTTGGAACACTGTCCCGTCGCAATGTTCTGTTGGGTCCCTTCCAATAATCGGCGAAAGCGCCATTCAATTTCCCCTTGAGAACAGCCCAAGATTTTTACCACATAACCATTGGGAACTCCTGCGCGTAAGCCTTCAATCACCCGTCTGGCCATTAACGTCTCATTTTCTGAACCGGCGGTCCCGGCTTCCCCAACGGTCAAAGACTCCAACGAAGGCGAGGTTGGAGACAATCGAACCAGCGGGACCAATGGATTCTGTCGATGCTTGTCTCGCACATCATCCCAAATGCGATGTTTAAGCGCTTCGTAACGGTCAATGCCTCGCTTGGCATCGGTTAAAAATTCAGGGGGCGCATGTACCACCATCATGAACCCTTCTAATTCATCAGACGTATCGATAAACTGTCGAAGCATATCGTACAGATCGAGAACAGCAGTGGGACTATAATAGAATGACCTATCGGGCTCAGATGGTCGTTTTGCAACAAGATAGCGTGAAATATCCAACGTCATAATTATTCCACGCTTCCCTGCAAGCCGAAGCCAATGAGTCAGCGACGAGAGTAAATAGCGAGCATTATGACGAACGATTTTCTGGAATATCAGCGCTTTTTTCACCCCAGAAATCAAGCGAAGCTCTCCGCAGAGCCAATCTTTCACGGCATTGGCTAACACACGATCTGATTCTCCACTTTCGAGTTGCGCTAAACACAGCCGAATAATGGCCATTCGAAATTCACGGCACAGATTGGCATCGCTTTCAATAGTCTCTTCCAACCAGGTTTGGAGGTCACGACGCAACAATGGCTCTTTCCGATCATTGAGCGTCGCAACATGATGCAACGTAAATTCCTTACGCTGAGAAGGCACTTGGTAGCCATGATCGACAAGGAGTCGCACCACATACTCATACGCCAACTCATCCCAATCTAATTGCTTGGCGACTTTATGAAACAAACGATCCACCATATGGGCTTTGGTATATCGCGCGTCCACTTTGGCAAACACGAATTCTTCTTGATTGGCACTGTCCCCTAACTCGTCTGCGAACGATTTATGACTGTCGGCATCAGGCAGCACGACAAATTTCACCGTTCCTCCTCCATCGCGCACATAACCTTGCAAGTACTCTCGTCGCACAATCTCTACCCACGCTTTTTGATTAATTTCCATAGAGACTGCAGCATGACCACTGCCCTGATGAATAGGTTCTGCCACGACAGGCGGAGGTTCATAAGCCACCTCGGGAACCTCCGCAGTCACGAGTGCTTCCTGGAAATTATCTGTCGGGCTCTGTAGTGAATCCAATCCTGTCAGATCATCATCAGACCGGAGTGATTGCAGACGATTCAATGCTTCAATAAGCTTGCTCATAACTTACCATTCACACCCTTCCCCACTTCGTTCAAGTGGTTATCCATGGTTCATGACTGGAATATCAACGGCATCATCGATATACATATATTCATCGGAAATTTCTTCATATTCTTAACACTTCCATTCTGTTCCTGATCCCTTCACATTGCTGTACACATCACAGATATGTTGCCAGTTAAAGAATTTTGTTGACTCGGAGTGCTTGCTGATAGCGATAAAATGGATCACATGAGACTAGGGAATTAATGCGAAAAGTAAGGATACGTAGAAACGCTCAATCTTTATGATGATGAGTTATATTTGAAAGTAGTGCATGGAGTGAGTTGAAAAGACGCGGCGTCTCGGGTTGCAATGGGTGTTGCGAGACATCCACACACAACCTCAAAAGAAGGAGACGCCACGATGCAAGAGCGTACCAAGACGGAGCAAAA
>BQIU01000041.1 GCA_021603905.1 Nitrospirales bacterium | reverse complement strand
CGGCATCCATAGGAATGGGGCCTTTGATCGCCCCGACCGGTATCGTCACAGGTTGGGAGACCGCTAAGGGTATTTGCCCTAACGTCAATAACCCACCCACCACGACGGCCGAGAGAAGAACGCCAAACACGAACCGATTGTTACGCGTCTGCACCACTCTCATAATGACGCATCCTCCTTTGATAAAAGATTAAAATCGAAAGGACTGCTCACTAACAAAATCTCAAGAAACGAAGAACCCATAGTACTGTACACTACTCCTTTTCTGAATCGCCTACACCTTTGGTTTCTTTATCAAGATAGGACTGAGCCCCAACCTCATTCATTAAGAGATCAAGCTCGTTACCTTGATCTTGAGCTCCACATTCAAATGTTTGTCCTTCAGGACTTGTATAGTTTGCCGGACGATAGTCTGTCTCTGAATAAGGTTGTGGAGTGACATCCAAATAATCTACTTCAAAAGCAACCCAGTCAGACGTAAAGTCAGCTAGTGCCTTATAGAAACCAAAATCAGCTTTTCTTTTTAACATGCCCGAGAACAAAGGTACCCATCGACCCACATGCTCTTTCACAAATCTTTTCTCTGCATCTACAACCATTTTGAGTTTTTCAGGTCCATCATGAATAAGAGCATAGGACTCTTTGTAGGCAAGGTAATGGATAAATTCAAGTTCAACACTTAGATGATCAATTCGTTCATGAATGTCACTGGAAAGTTGAAGACCAAATGCACTGTAATACCCTGCGATGTCTCCCATCGTGTAGGATTGACCAAAAACATGATCATTTCCAAAAAGCGTCTCATAAGGAGGACAGTCTAATGATATAACATTACTAAATACACGACGGTGATCATCTCGAAGGTCCTGTAAATTCCAACTCGATCCTTCAGAGCTAACCCACTCTTCAATGTTAGCAAGGTGCTGAGAGATGGCCTGAAGCCTTTCTTTCGCCTCTGGTCCACCTTTACCTTCTAAAGACTTGTTCAAATTCTCTAATGCCGCCCTTCCATCTTCCACAAATTCACCACTTTGAAGATATTCTAAAAATTCATCATCTTCGGGGTAGAGGTAACTCCAGGAAAGGAGGAGGTACAGTTTACTTCTGGCTAAGGCACGCTCTACGGAAGGAGCATCTTTGGGAGAAATTTTGACAGCAGAGGCAACAGCCGTTCCACCTGTGCCATTACTATGTTCTTTTGTAAGTCCCATATTAGTCCACCATTACCATTTATTTGTCAGTCATGGCCAAATTACACTAGCTTCATTTTTTGTAAAACATTTGACCGGAAAAGACAAATCATTGGCTACAATTTTCCCATGTAGAGGGGCATGATGATAGGATAACTGGCAATCGAAGTCAAGCGGTAATTCGCCATCTTCACTAGCTCAATAAAATTGCCATTCAAATCCCCATCGTTAATGGTACAACAGTTCATCTGACTCCTAAACACCTACAAACACGGACACGCAAAACACTCAATGGACACCTCCTTTCACCGCCACACAGTTAACGCAACAGCATTCGAGCCGGCACAACTTTTATAGCCACTCGGTCATTGACAGCCTTACAAATCTGTTGACAAATACCGCACCCGACACAATGATCATCAAGAACTGAAATTTGAAACATCGAAAAGTTCATATCAATTGCCTGTTGAGGACATTTAGACACACAAGCATTACAACCGTGAGCTGCCGTACATTCTTGGGAAGACAATTTTGCAATTCCCATATCTACATCCGCGACCTGGGAAACAGGTAACAATGCCTCCGTCTCACAGGCATCAATGCAAGGGAAATCTTCACATAGTTGACAAGGACTTTCCTCTGGAAGAATTACTGGAGTCTGGTCTATACGATGACTACGAATAGCATCAAACGGACAGGCGGTCACACAATCACCACACTTCGTGCACCGGTCAAGAAAGTCAGCTTCTTCAACAGCACCTGGAGGACGTAACCAGTCTGTTCGCTCTGTTATCGTTGCAGCCTTTTTTGCTTCAACTGGAGCATCACTATGCTTGATATATTCCTGAACGGTCACGCCTAGTGACACAACCGATTGACGGATAAAGTTCCGTCGTCCTAATGAAGCACCATCAGGCGACTGTTGTTGATGAGAAGATTCTGCCATTGCGTTCTATATCCTACGTTACGTTACAGAACACCATCTCAGCTACCTATTTCAACCCTGAATGTTCATTTTTTACACGACACCGGCAGCACGAAGCTTATAGACCTCAAAGCACCGGTCACAGGCTCCATACTCCGTTTCCCAGCCTGGATGATTTTCCTGAATATACTCGAGAACAAAAGATTCCATTTTTTCTTCAAGATCTTCAACCCAAGAATAGGTAGGAAATCGACAAAGGGGACATGGAAACCCAGGCATTAACAGTGGTTTCGTCGGAAGATCGGGAATATCTCCTTCTTCCACGTCGATAGCCCGATCCATGACCCGAATAGTATCCGAGGCCATTTCAAGCAATTCTGCATGCGTCAGATGCTCAGTTTGCCAGAGCCCCTCAAAGACAGCCTCAACTTGTCCCGGCAAAATTTTGCGATACCATGTCCGAAACTCTCGGAATCGATACTCCTTGGAAAACATCGGTTCCTTTCCTGACCGGGTAATGCGACTGTCGACATGCAGGCTCCAGAGAACTCGGTATCGATTCAGGATGAGGTGTTCTTCCCCAGGATTAAATCCAACCTTGGTATCAGCGTCATAGCCAAATGTCTCATCTAACATATCTGAGATATGTGTTAACTCGTGCCGCAGATATCGATTAATGGCAGGATCATAGAAACGGCGAGGGATGAGCTTAATACCCACACCCCTCAGTCCCTTTTCTTCAAATTGCTTCGCCAGTTTTTCTTCAACCGACCCCCACTTCCGTAGGATATCAACTCCTTCTTGATCCTCTTTTAAAACCCCTCGAACAAGCACAATCCCAATTTTAGCCTTGAGTACAGGGAATTCATTAAACGATTCCTCTAAAATATCCGCAAACCCCCACTTCCCAAAAAGCTGCTGATAGAGCTTCTTAAATTCTGGCTCGCGTTCATCTAAGGAGAATTTCTCATAAATGGGATCAGCCATCTCATGAAACTCGTTGTAATAGGTCGGGTCACCTTCACGTTCAGTTTTCTCCGAAAACGAGTCGATGACTTCCTGTAGAAGTGCTGGCTGAAAACGAGTTTCCATAAATCCTCCGTGGCAAACTTAGAACGTAAAAAGGCAACCGGTCGTTCGGTGCCTCGATATCATCGTGGAATACCCCATGAACCTCACCTTGACTCCCGAACAAAGTGAAGTTTAGTATCAAAAACGTATAAACAATAAACAACTCATTAGATTATAGAAAGCGCTCCGTTGCAATGGCAAGGGAGACTTTCCCTCCGGCCATTCAGAATTATTCAATTTTGCCACTGACGAAGGAGTGAAGTATGAGCAATCCCTTGAGTCCCGTAGCCCCTCCCAGTGTTCCTGGCGGGGAGCCAG
Organism: Nitrospirales bacterium; assembly: GCA_021603905.1. Classification (GTDB taxonomy): domain Bacteria; phylum Nitrospirota; class Nitrospiria; order Nitrospirales; family UBA8639; genus JAGQKC01. The sequence goes on along the minus strand of BQIU01000041.1, from coordinate 31,221 downwards.
GCCTCGACGCAGGCCACATAGATGAACTGAACTCACTAGACTATTGGGAAGGGGGAGCCAAAGAGCTCAAAACATTCCGAGGACACACGCAGGGTCTATGGAGCGTGTCCTTTTCACCTGATGGACTGACCCTGGCCAGTGGAGGCAGCGACCGATACGTCAGGATTTGGGACATCGAAACGGGGCGCCTCCTTCGATCACTGCGAGGTCACACACACGATATTCGCCAAGTCGCCTACAGTCCAGACGGACAAACGCTGGCAACAGCCAGCGAGGACCGAACGATTCGCCTGTGGAATCCAACGACCGGAGAAACCACACGGTTGCTGTTTACACGCTACGATCATGGAGTCACCAGCATCTCCTTCTCACCTGATGGCCTCATGCTCGCAAGAGCCGGACAGAACAAAGACATTAAGATATGGGAAGTCACGACTGGCACAGAACTCATGACCTTACTAGGCAAGGATCAATACGATCATAACTGGGCAGTCTGCACAGCCTTTTCTCCTGACGGCATTCACTTAGTGGCCGGCAGTGACATTGGAAAGCTTCGACTCTATGAGGTCCTCCCCAGTGGCGAAGAAAAATGCCTACACAATGGGCATTGGAAAGACGAAGAAGAGGAAGATGAAACAGAAGTCCGAGGATACTTCGTCGAAGACGTCGGCGGCTTTCAAAAGCCTATGGAATATTGGATTGGGGCACTCACCTTTACCCCTGATGGTAAAACGTTATTCTCTGGAAGCCGAGATCAGACCATTAAACTCTACGAAATGCCGGCCTTTCGAGAGTTTCGAACCTTACGTGGACACACAGGCTGGGTGCGATGCCTCCTGGTTACAAAAGACGGGAAAGTCCTCATCAGTGCCAGCGATGACGGAACCGTAAAAATGTGGGATATTCAAAGCGGACGTGTCATTCGCACACTCAAACCTCACAATGGTGCTGTTCGAGGCATCGCGCTCTCCGCAGATGAACGTTTTCTTGCCACAGCATCAACAGACCGAACGATTAAGCTCTGGGAGGGTGGGGAATAACAGAAAAGGCCAAGTTAAAAAGCAAAATGAAAGAAACGTAATCGTTAGGTACGTTTTGGATTTAACACTTTTCAACTTACATTTTTAATTTTTCATTGGCTTGTTGTTTACGGCTTCGCCTCCCCTTGTGGTTCATCGGCACCAGAAATATCGTATCGCTTACATTTTTCCCACAACGCCTTTCGTGAGAGACCGAGTACTTTTGAAGCCATCGTCTTGCTCCAGCCAGTACGATTAAGAATACCCAAGATATGGGTACGCTCAAATCGCTCTCGAGCAACAGCCAGCGTTTCCCCGCTCCCAGCCTGGGCCTTGCCCTCAGGGTGAAGTTCCTGACAAAACCCGCATCCGGCTTGCGGCTCTCCAGAAACAAAGGAGCAGCGACTTTGCCCACAAAGATCCCAGGCCTGAATTTCATCAGAATGTTGAGCCAGAGCAACCGCTCGCTCAACGGTATTTTCGAGCTCGCGCACATTCCCTGGAAACGAATACTGCATCAGCACTTCTTGCGCCTGCCGTGAAAACACCTTCGGAGACTGCTGCATACGTGTCGCTAACGACTGCAATAGATATTCAGCAATCACAAAGACATCTTCTTTTCGTTCTCGCAATGATGGAATCTGAACAGGAACAACATTCAAACGATAGTAGAGATCATCTCGAAACCGCCCCTGTTCGACTTCTCGCTTCAGATCTTTTTGCGTAGCACAAACTAAACGGACATCAACCTCGATCGTTTCATTGCCGCCCACGCGCTCAAACTGACGCTCTTGCAAGACTCGAAGCAATTTCACTTGAACGAGCGGGGAAATTTCCCCAATTTCATCGAGAAACAACGTGCCATGATTCGCGAGTTCAAAACGACCTCGTCGTTGCTTCAACGCCCCAGTAAACGCACCTTTTTCATGTCCAAATAATTCAGCTTCCAGAAGCGTCTCGGGAAGTGCCGCGCAACTGACCTTAATTAATGCATGCTGGGAACGAGGACTATTACGATGAATGGCATTGGCAATCAACTCCTTCCCGGTACCGCTCTCACCAAACACCAGAACGGTGGCATCGGTTGCCGAGACAAGTTTGACTTTCTCTAAGACTTCCTGCATGCGTCGATTTTTTCCGATAATGCCTTCAAAACTAAACTTACTTGCCAACTCGTCACGAAGCTCACGATTTTCCCTTTGAAGCACGACGACTTTACTGACCCGCTCCACAATCATGAGCAATTCATCCATCGAGAATGGCTTCGTAATATAATCGTATGCTCCCCTCTTCATAGCCTGCACAGCCGTATCAACCGATCCATGGGCTGTAATCAGGATCACCTCCGTACTCGAATGCTGATCCTTACACGCCTGCACAATCTCCAATCCATCTGCGCCAGGAAGACGGAGATCAGTAATCACCACATCAAATTTTGCCGCGCGAAGTTTTTCCAACCCCTCAGTACCCGTGGAAGCCTCTTGTACTTCATAGCCAATGGCATGTAACGCATCGACCATCGAGAGTCGCATCAACGGCTCATCATCAATCACGAGAATGGCCCCAAGACTCATAAAACCACCTTTACCGGAGTCGTCGCCGGAATGAGTGGGAGCCGGACGGTAAATGTCGTCCCTTTTCCCACTTCACTGTCCAGCAACACTTCTCCTCCATGACGTTCAACAATACCCAGGCTGACCGATAATCCTAATCCTGTCCCTTCTCCGGTTCGCTTAGTCGTAAAAAACGGATCAAAAATTTTAGATCGAACTTCTTGAGCAATTCCGCACCCCGTATCTTCGACATCTATTTCACACACGCCATTGAGCTGTCGAGTTCGAACAGTCACGTCCCCTCCCTCCTGAGTCGCTTGCCCAGCATTTAACAGCAAATTGGTCAAGACTTGTTCGATCATGTGCGGGTCCACCATGATTTTCGGCAATTCATGATCAAATTGCTTCTTTAAATCTATTTGCTTGGCCACTAAGGTATGGCTTGTCAAAGCCAACACTCGATCCACAAGCGGATTGATCTCCGTTTCGACAAGCTCAGGTTGATATTGCTGAGAAAAGTCCAATAACTGCCGAACAATTTTTTGTACGCGTTGAAGCCCATCTTCCATAAAGTGCATATATTCTTGAGCCCGCGCCTCGCTCAGCGTCCCTTTCCGAATGTTATACAGACAATTCAATATCCCGCCGAGGGGATTATTAATTTCATGAGCGACGCCAGCAGCCAACTTCCCAACAGACGCTAACCGTTCAGCATTTTGAACTTGTTGTTCTAAAGTTTTTCGTTCGGTAATATCCCGCGCAATGCCTAACATCCCTAACGGTTCACCCTGCTGATCAAACAGAGGAGAGACACTCACCAGAACAGAACGATGATCTCCACTACGACTCGCCATCTCGACTTCATAGACTTCCTTGACGCCGACATCCAATGTTTCTTTTAAATGACGACCACGATATCGCTTCGAGAGCACGGTCAGAAAGGGACGACCGATCAGCTCGTCTTTCGTATAGCCCCATGATTCAATCATGCTATTCACATACGTAAAACATTGATCACGATCCAAGGTGTAAATCACATCATTGGCATTTTCCAACAGACTTTCAATATATTGTTTCGCCTGTTCAATTTCCTGAGTTCTTTCTTGGACCTTTTCCTCAAGGGCTTCACTATACCGGTGCAGTTGATCCTGCAGCCGCTTACGCTCCGCAATATCTCTCAATTGCACCATGACGGATGAATGGCTTTCCATATCGACACGAATCACATCAATTTCTACATAGCGATGTTGCCGATTCACATCATAAACCTCAATCTCCTGAGTCGGTACCTTATGAGCGCCCTCTCTCATCCTCTGTAATAGCTCAACGATATTGTCACGTTGTTCAGGCACCACAAAATCCAAGAGCGAACGACCAAGGAGCGCCTCATGAGCATGACCTAACATATCGTGTTCTCGTTCATTCACCGCTTCAATCAATCCGTCTTGATTCACCACAAAAATCGAATCTGCCGCAAGGTTAAAAATCGCTTTATAGCGACCCTCAGACGCCGAGAGTTGCTGCGTGCGATCGGTCACTTCTTGCTCTAATCCGATCGTGTATCGTTCAATTTCTCGCTGAAGAACTTTCCGTTCAGTTATATCGCGGACAAAACCCCGTGAGTACACTAACGCGCCAGTCTGAGCGTCCACTAATGCAGTCGAATGAATCTCAACATCGATAAAATTTCCGGCTTGCGTCACAAACACCGTTTCAATCGTTTGGTTGTCTTGAGTCCCTAACCCTTCAACATAGCGCTTGATTGTCAACTGATGATCGGTAGGCACAATATCCCACAATGACATGTTGAGCATATCCTGAAGCGTATATCCAAGCTTGCGTAACTCGGTTTGGTTGACATGGACAAACTTCCCTGAGGCCTGAACTTGATGAATCATTTCAGGAGAATTTTCAATGAGATCTCGATACTTTTCTTCGAGACTCCCAATTTCAGCCACCTTTTGATTTAACTCGGTGAACGAATGCTGCAGATTACTCGCCATCCCATTAAACGCATTCGCGAGTTGTTCAATCTCATCGCCGGTTTTGATATTCAGCTGATGCTCAAGACTGCCGCGCCCAAGTCGTTGGACTCCTTCATGAAGAGATTGAATGGGTTTCACAATTCGGCCAGCAACCAAGACACCAGCAATCCAAAGAATGACAAAGACGGCAAGTCCATAGGAAGCCACCTTGATCAATAACTGCTCCAACGGCGCATACGTCTCTTCAGGGTCTTGACGAACCAGCATATACCATTGCTGTCCTCCAAAGCTTTCGGGAGCCAAGGGAATTCCGAGACGGAGCGGTGCAAAACCGACAATGGAATTCTTTGAACCATGAGAGTCGGGATTGGCCATAATCCAACCTGGCTGATGCGCCTTCATCGCCTTGACCAATTGGGGCGGCGAACCATGCTCCTCTAAGGACAACACTGGACACAACAGCGGCATGCCATCCGCAGTCACCAACATGGCATGTCCTGTCGCACCAGCCGTCACTTCGGAAATTGACCGGAACAATGAATTCCGTCGGAGAAGAATACTGATGGCGCCAACCCGATGCTGACGCTGCTCGTCCCAGATTGGCACGGCCACATTCAGCACATGTGTTCCAAATGAGGGATCAAAAAACAGTTTACTCACATATGCTTGCCCCTGATCATGACGAAACATGGCCTTCCACCACGAACTTTCCCCATAAAAAAACTTCACCGGTGGAAATGAACTCAACACTAACGCACCACGATTATCTGTCACCAGAATGGCCAGATAGTCTGATTTTCGTATCTCGTGCCACTGGATCAAATAATTCGTCGCGTATTGATTGATGAAGAGGGGGAATTGATCCTGATGAGCCCGTTGCCGCCATCGTTCTTGCCATTGCTGAATGAGATCCGAGACCTGCTCGGGATTTTTGTCTTCATAACTTCGATTCGAGTCCGTCACCGCACTCGTGATGAAAGGCAGAGTCGCCAACTGTTGCGCTTCATTGATTCCCCGAGTGATCTGGGTTTCAACTTTTCGGGCCACCTCAACGGCCATACCCTTAAAATTAATACCGGCCGCTTCACGTAATGCACGTTGCTCCTCGAAATAGGTGAGAAGGAGGGACAGGACAAGCGGGAGTAGACCAACTAGCACCATCGCCAGAATAGTCTTGCCTTTGAGACTTAAACGTGGAAGCAAGCGTTTCATTTACGTAACAGTCTCACGAGTGAACATAAAATCATAAACATCTAAGATTATAGGATATTTTGTTGCCTCACTCCCTTGGATGTCAAGGAACGGTAACATTCAAACTCAAAATATTCTGGTCGATCGGTTAAATAACGAGGGTTGGCATCGTATGAGAGAATCACCGTGACAGCGGCGAATGACAGAGAGAAACAGACCTGAGACCAGAAGCCATGTGCAAACGCTTCTCAGTCAATCCGCCCGTCAAAGTCGATGTGATCTACGAGCCCAATGCCTTATCAATGTGGCCATGGCTCAAACCAGAGATGAAGATCACAATATGGTTCAAAGCCCAGGGCCTCGAAATGGCCTATCATATGTCATGCCGGCTCAAGACCATTCCTCGTCATCGCCTACTCACATCCACAAACAATGCCAAAAGGTATTTAAGTAAAACACAATAGTCTGGTTTACTGGACAACATGAACAGCACAGGGCTAGTCAGACGGTCAGGAGAGCGCAGCTCTCTCGACGAGAGCGAAACCAAAGATTGAAAGTCGGTATGCTAGGTCACGATACATGCAAGACCTCGCGTTTCTCACATACATCCGACATCGTTATTCAATAATCCAACTGATCTCTGTTTGACAGGTGTCCAAGTCCAGTCGATTCAAATTCACCAACTCAGCGCGAACCACCGATTCATACGGACGGAAATGAATTGGGAACGACTAGAGCGCATCCACTGGCACAACGAGCTCAGCGAGAGGTCATCACGGGGAACTGACGGAAGACTGGCATCTATGCACCCCACTCTACCATTCGAAACCCATCGATCCCCTGAAGGAGAACCAGTCATTCGGCATGACGTTCACTGGCGTGTCACTTCAGTGAGCGCCAAGGCTCACCTGTGTTGACACGTCACCGTTGCAGACGGAACAACGGGTGAAGTCGGCCTACGGAACTTTCTGAATAGTCCTAACCTTGCCGGAACAATGTTTGAGCCCTTACGGGATGAAGAGGCTTTTTCGAAAATTGGCGTGGCTCTGGGGGCAGTCCAGTGGGCAAATGGAGCCGATCTCGCTCCCGATATGATGGACGACGCAATCAACTCTCAAAGTCGGTGAATGGTCGTAAAATAAGATGAATTGTCGGCAGATGAACAGTGACGAAACAGATCTTCCCGCAACACTCGTTGCGACACACGGACATCCAAAACATTACATTAATTCGAGTCTGACCCCATAAAAAAGGAGAAGTCAGGATCGCTCTCGAAATCATGTATTTATTGGCAAAACCAGACTCCGTGAATTTTCAGAATTGTCCGTGATGCGAAGTGACGTTCCATCTCACAAATTCTTCTCAGTTCATCCATCAGCCTAAGCCCTTCCCCGCCTTCCTCGTCCCCGACAGCCGTCATCGCGCATCCATCTTCATTTCATGGTTTTGATCGTGTCTGCTGAAAATTTTGATCGTCCGACCTTGATGCTGATTCGGGACATTCCTCCAGCACGGTTCATCCTGAACATCAGGTACCCAGGTAAAGAGGAAACTCGACGGGACATTGTCCCAATGCCTGAGATCGGGACGGAGAGCATACCGAAGCACATGGGGAGATTCCTGCATCACGGCCACGCCCCCTAGTATGGATAACTGACACAAGGCGCCATGGCCCTCCGAGGCCATATCAACAAAACAGCCCCCAACCATAATGCCCGCCCCCGCGGAAAAGGTGATGAGGCTGTAGGCCACCCCAAAGGGCAACCTGAGCCAGCTCTGGGCATGTAACAAGGGATGATAGCCGTGATCATGGCGCAACGCGATTTTCTGAAACCAACTGTGGGTCGAAATGCGCACCCCGCTTTCGGAGAAACAGGCGGGAAGAAAGCTGTGTTGGGGAGTCACCGAAAAGTACCCCGTGGAGGAGTCCTGGAAGTCAATATTCCAGTCAATGTCAGGAAAGCGCCCTATGGCATACACACTCCAATCTGCAGAGTGGCCCTCCTTCCCATTCAACTGGTCCAGACGATGCGACGCAAAGGTCCGAACCGCCTCATCCTGGTCTTCTTGTCCTTGCAGACGGCTCCAATCGACCCTCGCTTCAGACGGTTCATTAAGCATTTCCCAGAGGACGGCGCTAAAGAGCAGATTGATCGGATCGGCCCCGTAGTTATACAGCGGCGTGAAAATTTCATGGTCTAGCCGTCGCAATTCCACCTGAGAGGCTTCGAAATTGTGCTGACGATAGTAGCTGATGGCCAGGAGAACACTCAGAAATCCACGTTCGTAACTTTCCAGGACGTAATCGATCAACGTCCCATCAGGCAAAAAGATGTTACTGGCTTCCTTGAGCACCCGAAACGTCTTGTATTTGTAAGTATCTTGGGCCTGAGTGCCATACGTAATGACCGTGTCGTCACATCCGGCAGAGAAGGCCTGGTATATATCGCGGAGGGTAGTAATCCGATCTGGAAAACTGATATGCGTCGCGATCTCCTCACAGGACAAAGAGCTAGCCAGATGGGCATTCTGTGGACGGGGCGGTGCCATTGATTGGCAGCCAACCCACAGAAAGCCCCCGAGCAGGAGAAGAATCACGATCATCCGAGACGTGGCACAGCCCAGGGAGAAGGACGCGCGTAAGCCAGACCAAGCGGCCCACGACGTCCACCGCGCGCGTCGACGCATCTTCACGCATGCCTCATGCGGAGTGTCGCCAATGGTAGACAGCGCATCATGGAACACACGATCTGAGGTCCTATGGGCAAAACACGCATACGGCCTTATCGTGGGAGTCGTTCACCAGACCATCCGATCTTTCCCGAGTACGAAGCGAGTCAAGCCCCCATGCCTTCGTGGGACGTCCACAGCACCAGCACTCTATCGCCTGTTCCCGCATGATCCAGTCCCCCCGTGGTGTGGATAGAGTATGGGTGATCAGTGCGAGAGAAGACAAGAGGACGGAGCGGGCTGAGGCTTAGGGGACAATTCCGAAAACCGATCGTTCGTGCAGCAATCGGCCGCCCTCTCTGCGGTCATCCCCGACAATGTTTCTCGAAAAACGATCTTGCCCTCTCGTCATTCCTACGTTCTGTACCAGGCATCCGTCTTTTGAGCCCTCGCACCAGCAGTGGTAATCGGAAATCCTGCACCCGTCAATCACAACATTGTTAGTCGGGAATTTAAATATCGATCCTACCTCCGCACCAAATCTACGGAATGCCCGCCTTCCCACCCACACAATGTCGTCAACAAAAATTCTGTACATTATTCGAAGGGTTGGGTAGCATGGCAAGAGAGAAACGACTGAGGCCGTTGGCTGGAAAAATAGAGAAGGATTCCCTTATCACAATCTCGCTCTATCATCATTAACAACCCGGCAATTATCTTGTAAAATTCAGGGTGGCATAGAAACATAACCATGCCCACTATTAGCGTCTTTTATGGTATCGTCAATAAAAGATCCCCGCCGCAAGCAACGGGGTATTCAGAGGAAAAGCTATTCTCTTTGAGACACCACGGTTTCTCAAGCTCTTCCCTTTGTTTGGTACCCCGTAGCAAGCAACGGGGAATAGCTAGATTCAAATGTTCTGGAAGGAACATAACCCGCCTCACTTTCATGCACTCTATGGTGAACATGAAGCGTTGATCGATGTGCGAGAGCTTCGCGTGTTGCGAGGCTCGCTACCTCGTCGGGCCATGGCCTTAGTGCTAGAGAGATCATCGCGAGGAACTGATGGAGGACTGGAATCTATGCAACCAACTCAAACATCCGAATCCCATCGAACCCCTGAAGGAGAACCAGCCATCCGGCATGTCGTTCCCTGGCGTGTCACTTCTGTACGCGCCAAGGCTAACCTGTGTTTACACGTTACCTTTGTAGACGGAACAACGGGTGAAGTCGACCTGCGGAACTTTCTGAATAGTCCTAAAATCGCTGGGACAATATTTGAGCCCTTACGGGATGAAGAGGCTTTTTCGAAAGTAGAGGTCGTGATGGGGGCTATACAGTGGGCGAATGGAGCCGATCTCGCTCCCGATGTCATGTACGACGCGATCAAGTCTCAGGGGCAGTGGATAGTCGAGTGAAGAATCGTGTGACAGGCCCTTTCAAAATTATCTTGCTTTTCCTTGCCCCCTTCCTCCCTCGATCTGTCCTACCCCCGTTCAGACTCAAAGCTAAATTCTTTTCTGCCATTCCCCCCGTTTGCAGTTGGGAATCTATCGTCAATAGAGAACAGGGATAGCTGTACCAATAGTAATGAACAAATTGGCGCCCACATCGTACGAGGAACCTCACTCCAGCTCAGGATGACTTTTCGCATTTCACGAAACTGTACTTTTAGTGGGGGGTTGGATAGGATGATTGCATGAGCTCGTATGAATAGGTTTCGTAGAAAGCAGGTGAAGACACCAATAAGATTTCATATAAGAGGACAGATGAATAGGAAGAATTTCAGAGAACCGCATGACTAACTGGCTGTTCCAAGTAGAACCTCCTCTTGAGCTTACGGTCCGATGCTCTACCGATTATTGGACATTCATTGTTTCAGAAAAGCACCCGGTACTAATAGGAAAAGAACAAGACGTGCAGCGCGTTCTAAGAGAGCCAAATGAAATTCGACGAAGCAAAAAAGATCCTAATGTCCTATTATTCTATGGTATGTCGGAAAATCGTTGGCTTTGTGCAGTTGTCAGAAAAGAAAATGGAACAGGATTCGTGATTACAGCCTATCCAACCGACACGATAAAGACAGGAGATGCTATATGGATAAGATCAAAGTAGTGCATGATATGGTAGGGCAGACATTAACCGTGTGGTTAGATGACCCTTTGTTAGAGCATGTGTGTGAAGAAACGAATGAAGAAGTCATTCTCATGAAAGATAAGGCCGGACGCGTCATTGGATTTGAAAAACTACATTACACGCCAACCGACACGCAAAAGGGCCTCGCCGTCGAAACCGTTGTACAGACCGGACCGTGACCCACACTTCTCTTGAGAAATACCTTCCTAGATTTATCTGCCTTTTTCATTCCTCTCACCGCCTACCATTCCCGAGATTTACAGTCGGAAATCCATCTTCAAATCCGTAAAACGGTTTAGCCTTACGAATAGGTTTTAAACCTTTGTTGGGCGTTACGCGCTGTAATAGTAATTCAGGATTAGGATTTTTTCTCTGGTTTCGCGAAACTGTACTTTTAGTGAGGGGTTGGGTAGCATGGCCGAAGGGACCTCGAATGTTGCCAATATAGTAACTATGAATGAAAAGGTATGCCGACAAGACTTGATAGCCTAATCAAACGCCTTCCAAACAGCCGCTCTTTAACCTTTCAATTGGCCGACCCATAACCTTCCAATCAGCCGACGCAACATAACGCGCCCCCAACGCTCCTAGCACCGGGGCAAATCAATTCCGTCTTATGCCGACACTAAGGTACCTCGTTGCGCATGAATGTGCTTTATAACCTGTTTGGACATATTCTTTTCAGCCATGCGTAGATCATAGGATGCTTGAAGATTCATCCAAAATTTCGCCGTATTCCCAAAAAATTCACTCAGTCGTACGGCCGTATCCCCGGTAATGCCCCGTTGCTCCTTGAGAATGGCCGTAATACGATTCGGCGGGACGCCGATGGCCTTTGCCAATGAGGTAGCAGTAAGACCGGTGTGTTTTAGCGGTTTTAAAAATTCTTCCTCAAGAATCTCGCCTGGATGGATTGGTCTCATAATGTTCTTAACCATCTTCACCTCTCTTTAATGATTATCGGTTATTTCCACATCATGTGGGCCGTCTTTTTTCCATACAAAACAAATTCGCCACTGATTATGAATTCTCATACTGTATTGTCCCTTCCTATCTCCGCTCAGTTTATCCAACTGGTTCCCTGGAGGGACTAATAAATCGAGCAATTCCTCAGCATTGTCTAAAATCTCTAGCTTTCTTTCCGCAGCCTTCTTAAATCCAGAAAATTCACAGACTCGTTCTCCCCTAAAGAATTTCTCTGTTTTGCGATCCGCAAAAACTCCTTATCATTATTTACCATGTCATAGTTTATGATTTACGTAAATAGTAAATTTATATACACGTTCAAAGGAATGACACGAATCACACCCGCAATCAATAGTTGAAGCCCCATGCGATAAAAATCAAAGTTTTTGGGGGAATCACACAAAGCTAATATAAACGGGCAAAATCAATGACCGAAGACCCGTTCCCATAATCTCCGAATCCTTTTATCTCTTAGGCCAATAAATCGTCCATCTGAAAACCAACACTACCTTCCTTTTTTGGCAGTCTTAGTTGATTTTCTTTTCTTTTCTGCGACCTTACCTGTTCACACCATTTATCCTTCTCGATTAATAAGCTAGACTCTGTATTCTTCTTAAGACAAGGAAGGCTCCGCTTATGAGGTTGGAAGTCAAGTTCTTATAGATTACTCAATAATAGACTAGTCCCTCTCACATTTTTCTCGTTTTCGAATGTTTGACTTATAAAACTAGATTTGACCCTATAGACAAACGCTCATCCTGTCATTCCCGAATATGAAGCGAATCAAGCCCCCATGCCTTCGCAGGTCGCCCACTGCATCAGCACTCTATAGACTGTGCCCTCATGATCCAGTCCCCCATGGTGTGGATAGAGTATGGGTTATCAGTGCGAGAGAATACAAGAGGACGGAGCGGGCTGAGGCTTGGGGAACAATTCCGAAAACCGATCGTTCGTGCAGCATATAAACCTTGATGCAATATATCTCATCACGACACTCGTTGCTACACACGGACATCCAAAATCATATATCTATTCGAGTCTGACCCCTATATTGGGAGGTGTCAATCAGATAGAGTTCTTGGTTTGAACTTGCCATAAAACTTCATTCTACTTTGCTTATGGGAAATGGCCTAGAAATGGCATATCTATTATTCGATCGCACGTCAATCTCTGTTACTCATATCTACTAAAAGTTGTGAATAATATTTGAGTAAAGAATAAAAATCTGGTTTACTGGGGAAAAATAACGACAGAGCGGGAGACAGACGGCCTCCTGAACGACACATAGACAGCTTCAAATTCATTGGCTCAACTAGTGGGCAGGCAGAATTGTGCGTAATCGCGCAAGTCGCTCGAGCGTAACTGCACGATAGTGCGACAGATCCAATCGAACGCTTGCCCACAATAGCTATAGTTTTGTCTGTTGGGGTTGGGTAGCATGACCGACGATAACGCTTAGTTAGTACATTTTGTTATATTAAACGAGGATAACTGGATGAGCCTCGAGACACACTCTCACCTAGCTAATTTTATCTGGAGCATTTGCAACCTGCTTCGGGGACCGTACAAACGCAATGAGTACCGAAAAGTTATCCTGCCACTGACCGTGCTGCGTCGTTTCGACTGCCTGCTCGCGCCGAGCAAGGCGCAGGTTCTTGCCGAGCACCCGAAGATAAAAACGAAACCAGATACGGTCGTGCGAAGCCTTCTCGAGAAAATCACGAAGAGGCCGTTCTACAATCTCTCAAAACTAGATTTGCCCAAGCTCCTTGATGATCCTAATCAACTTGCGCCCAACCTGAACGCCTATATCAATGGCTTCTCGAAAAATGTTCGCGAGATCATAGAGCGTTTTGCGTTCGACCAGCAAATCGCACGAATGGCAGAGAAGAATTTGCTTTATGAGGTAATCAAAAAGTTTGCCGCAATCGACCTATCTTCAGACCGGGTGGATAGTATGCAAATGGGGTACGTTTTCGAAGAGCTTATTCGGATTGGCGCGGAGCAGTCCAATGAAGAAGCCGGGGAACATTTCACGCCTCGCGAAGTGATCAAGCTCATGGTTAATCTCCTGCTCTCGCCTGAGAAAGACCTGCGTAGAAGCCATGTGGTCAAGACCATTTACGATCCGGCCTGTGGGACCGGCGGCATGCTTTCGGTAGCGGAAAAGTACATTCGCGATCTGAACGCCGAAGCTGATCCTCATCTTTTCGGTCAGGACTGGAACGATGAGTCCTGGGCAATCTGCAAGTCTGACATGCTCATCAAGGGAGAGGACGCCGACAACATCGTCCTCGGGGACACCTTCACGAAAGACGGCTTCAATCGTGACGCCGAAGGCAAACCTCGCACCTTCGACTACATGCTGGCGAATCCACCCTTTGGTGTGGAGTGGAAACAGCAGGCCAAGTATATTCAGAAGGAGGCTGATTCCCTTGGCTACAACGGCCGCTTCGGTGCGGGACTGCCACGTATCAACGACGGCTCCCTACTTTTTTTACAGCACATGCTCTCGAAAAGGTGTGCGCCAAAGGAGGGTGGTAGCCGAATCGGCATCGTCTTTAATGGCTCGCCGCTCTTCACTGGAGACGCTGGAAGTGGGGAAAGCAATATCCGTCAGTGGATTATTGAGAACGATTGGTTGGAAGCGGTGGTCGCGTTGCCCGACCAGCTTTTTTATAACACGGGTATTTCGACCTATATCTGGGTACTCACCAACCGAAAAGAATCCCGGCGCAAAGGGACGGTCCAGCTCATCGACGCACGGCGCTTTTTCGTAAAGATGTCGAAGAGTCTCGGGAACAAGCGCAATAAAATTGGCGATCCCGTTGACCGCCCGAGTGAACCCGATCAGATCGCCGACATTACCCAGATCTTCGGAAACTTCCAACATGGTGAAACTCGGACTTTTATGGAGGAGGATTCGATCACCAAGCAACCAGTCGAGCGCGTGCGTGTGGTGAGCAAGGTTTTTGACAACGCTGAGTTTGGATTCCACAAGATCACAGTAGAGCGACCCCTACGCCTCAACTTTCAGGCGACTTCAGAGCGAATCGAGCGCTTGGAACGTGAGAGCTTGTTTGCAAAACTAGCCACCAGCAACAAGAAGAACGAAAAGGCGCGGCTCGAAGAAATCGAGGCCGGCAAGCGCCGGCAGGATGAAGTTAGAAAACTCCTTGCTGAATTTGCCTCGGCGCACGGGACAAAACTCTACAAGGATCGAAAGGCTTTCCTCATCGACCTGCGCGAGATCGACCGCGCCACTGGGGTGCGACTCTCCGCGCCCGAGATCAAGGCGGTGCTCAGCGCCCTAGGTGAACGGGACGAGACTGCCGAGATCTGTCGCGACAGGGATGGCAACCAGCACCCGACACGGAGCTGCGCGACACGGAAAGTGTCCCACTCAAAGAAAGCATCGGAGACTACTTCAAACGAGAGGTGCTGCCACATGTTTCCGACGCGTGGATCGATGAAAGCAAGACCAAGGTCGGCTATGAAATCCCACTGAATCGACACTTTTACCAGTATGAACCGCCCCGGCCGCTGGAGGAGATCGAGAAGGATATTAAAATACTTGAGCGAGAAATCCTGAATCTGCTTAGCGAGGTGACTGGTAGCGACGAGGTGTCCCCATGATCGGCGCTAGCTTCGACAGTACAAAAACCCCCTTACAGGCCCTTCTCGCGGGGGCAGACAGCGGTAAGCTTCAGCTTCCGGACTTTCAGCGTGGCTGGGTCTGGGATGACGACCACATCAAAAGCCTTCTGGCGAGCGTCTCGGTATCCTTCCCGATAGGCGCCGTGATGATGCTCCAGACCGGAGGCGAGAACGTACGTTTCAAGCCACGCCCGCTCACCGGGACCGCAGAGCGACTGAACGATATTATGCCCGAAACACTGATTCTCGACGGGCAGCAACGTTTGACCTCCCTGTATCAAGCGTTGATGAGCAAGCTCGCCGTGGAGACAAAGGACGCCAAGGGCAAAGCGATCCGCCTCTGGTACTACCTCGACATGAAGAAGGCGGTGCAGGCCGAGGCCGATCGGGAAGATGCGGTGCTGAGCGTTCCTGAAGACCGGCTGGTCAAGGCCTTCGGTGGCGAGATTACCCTCAACGTGACAAGCCCCGAGCTCGAGTATGCGGCTGACCTCTTCCCCGTGAACCGGATCTTCGGAAGTGCCGAATGGCGGCAGGCCTATAGCGAACATTGGAAATTTGATCGTGACAAGATGCGGCTCTTCAATGATTTCGAGCGCGACGTGATCAAGCGTTTTGAGCAGTACCAAGTTCCGGTGATCGAGCTGAAGAAGGAAACACCGAAGGAGGCCGTATGCCTCGTCTTCGAGCGTGTTAACACCGGCGGAGTGGCGCTCACCGTGTTCGAGCTCCTCACGGCCTCATTCGCGGCGGATAACTACCAGCTTCGCGACGACTGGAACGCACGGGAACAGCGCCTGAAAAGCCAACACCCGGTTTTGCGGAACCTCCAGAGCGATGACTTCCTCCAAGCCATCTCGCTGCTGGTAACGCAGACGCGAAGACGCGCCGCGATCGATGCTGGAACGGCTGCCGAAAAATTGCCCGGCATCAGTTGCAAGCGTAGGGACATTCTAAAACTCGAGGTCACCAACTGGAAGAATTGGGCCGAGCGGGTTGAAGCCGGCTTCGTACGCGCCGCCCGTTTCCTCTACGGGCAGAAGATCTTCAAAGCACGGGACCTCCCCTATCGGACCCAGCTCGTTCCACTCGCCGCGATCTTCGTGGACCTTGGTAAAGATGGCGAGACCGAAGGGGCCAGACAAAAGATTGCCCGCTACTATTGGTGCGGAGTTCTGGGTGAGCTTTACGGGGGTGCCATCGAGGGCCGGTTTGCGCGCGACCTACCTGAGGTCGTCGCCCTGGTACGCGGAGAGGGGGTAGAGCCAATTACCATTCAGGAGTCGAGCTTCCAGGCCAACCGGCTACTTACACTGCGCACTCGCAATAGTGCAGCCTACAAAGGGATCTACGCCTTGCTCATGCGCGATGGTGGGCAGGACTTCCGAACCGGAGAGCCGATCGAGGCCCAAACCTTTTTCGACGACAAGATCGACATCCACCACATCTTCCCCGAAAAGTGGTGCAAGTCAGCCGAGATCAAGCCCGGCACCTACAATAGTGTCATCAACAAGACAGCGATTTCTGCCAGGACCAACCGTCAGATCGGCGGTCGCGCCCCGTCGAAGTATCTGCCTGCCGTCGAGAAGTCGGCGGGAATCGACTCGGCACGAATGGACGAGATCCTTGGCTCCCACTGCGTGGCGTCAGGGCATCTGCGTGCAGACGGATTCTGGGACTTCTACGTGGCGCGCGCTGAGATGCTACTTCAGCGGATTGAAAGGGCCACTGGCAAGAGCATTACCCGCGATCCCAAGTTATTCCAGGCCGGGGTCGTGGAGGAGGTTTACGACGAGGGGCCGGAGGAGTGGGACGCCGAGGAACCGCTTGAGGAGGCCGCGTCGTGAAGCTGCCCACGTATCCGAAGTACAAGCCGAGTGGCGAAGCGTGGGTTCCGGAGCTGCCCGAGAGTTGGAATCTGGTGCGGCTTCGTTGGTTGTCCGCACGCTACGCAGGCGGGACGCCCGACAAGAGCAACAGTTCATTCTGGGACGATGGCGACATACCATGGCTGAACTCAGGAGCGGTGAATGATGGCTACATCACCGAGCCGTCCGAGTACATCACGCGCGAAGGCTTCCTGGGTAGTAGCGCAAAGTGGATTCCGAAAGGTGCACTTGTGATGGCACTCGCTGGGCAGGGCAAGACGAAGGGTATGGTCGCGCAGCTCGGCTTTGCCGCTACCTGCAATCAGTCCATGGCCGCAATCATCCCAATTCACAGGATTCAAGCCCGCTACCTCTATTGGTGGCTGACCACCAACTACTTCAACATCCGTAACATGGCGGGTGGCGAGGCCCGTGACGGATTGAATCTTGAGTTGCTCGGCAGCATTCCGTGTCCAGTGCCTGAGAAGGATGAGCAATGTGCTATCGCCGACTTCCTCGACCGCGAGACCGCGAGAATCGATACGCTCGTGGCAAAGAAGCGGACGTTGATCGAGCGGCTGAAGGAGAAGCGCACTGCGCTCATCTCGCGCACGGTCACCCGTGGCCTCCCGCCTGATGCCGCTCGCGCCGCTGGCCTCGACCCGCATCCTAGGCTCAAGCCCTCGGGCATCGACTGGCTCGGCGATATCCCTGAATCTTGGGAAACCGAACGAATGAGCCGTGTCTGCAACCGGGTTACTGATGGAGCACACATCTCTCCGGATCTTTCCTCCGCCGACTACCCATTCGTTTCAACGGTTGACATCGAAAACGGTCGAATTGATTACGTAGGATCTCTTCATACATCTGTCGAGTGCTATGAGTTTCTTGTGCGCTCAGGTTGTAAGCCTCTTCGAGGTGATGTGCTTTTCAGCAAAGACGGAACTGTCGGTAGGACTGCAATTGTTAATTTTGAGTTGGATTTCGTGGTCGCAAGTTCCCTCGTAATCATTTCACCTCGGCCGAGGCGGCTTGAATCACGTTTTCTTAACTATTGGCTCAACAACAGCCTACTGCAGCAAAACATCATGCTTCAGCTTAGCGGCGCCGCCTTGCGACGCATCTCGGTTGAAAAGGTTTCGCGACTACCTGTCGTCCTGCCTGGAATCGCCGAACAAAGGTTTATAGCGGATTTCCTCGACCGAGAGACCGCCAAGATAGACAGAATGACCACAAAGGTTGAGGCTGCCATCGAGCGACTGCAAGAGTACCGGACTGCGCTGATCACCGCAGGGGTGACCGGAAAAATCGATGTTCGAGAGGCAGTTGCATGAGCACACCTTTTGAGATCGAGAGTTTCGAGGAATATCTCAAAACCGTTCGAGATGAGCTACCCCAGAGCCGGAAGTATTTTCGCGGGCAGACCAAGCTCGTCTCGGACGGCTACGCACTCAAACCTTCGATCGGACGTTACACCCACCTGCTCAATAAATCCTTCGCAGAGCGCGATGAGCTCGAACGTGAGGTGCTCGACGTGTTCAGAAACCATCTTGTTACCCACGTTCAGCACTTGCCGCGAAGCGAATGGGAAGCCCTTGCCATCGCTCAGCACCACGGATTGCCAACGCGGTTTATGGACTGGACGACCAACCCACTGGTGGCGCTCTACTTCGCGGTTCGCGAGACGAAGACTGACGACGAGGACAAGCCGATGAACAGTGCGGTCTATGTGTTGATCAGCGACCCCCCGCGCTACACAGACTTCAATCGGCGCGAGCGCACTGCGGTGAAGCCGGTGGGAGATCTAGCAACGACACGTGTTCGTGAAACGTCCGGCTACGAGGAGTTCGGTGTCGATGAACTCGACTCCGAGGAACACGCGAAAGAGCTCGCGGAGCCGTCCCAAGTGTCGGACCAGGAAGAGCCGAATGGCGAACCTGTATCACCGACGCCAGTGACGTCGCCTTTCGAAATCAATGAAAATGTGATCTACCACCCTCCTCATATTTCACCACGGCTTCGAGCACAGGACAGCGTGTTGCTTGCCCATCATCAACCATTCGAGGCGTTGGAAGAGCGAGATTGTCTCGAAATCATAATTCGTCACGATGCCCATGACGACATTCGCCGCCGGCTTGATCAGTATGGCGTCTTCGACCGGCAACTCTTTCCTGACCTGGACGGCATCGCGAAGTGGCTACGATACCGCGTGTTCGAGAGTAAGGGGACGCTATGAGGAGTCTAGGTCGATGAGTCCACAGACCAACGAGCGCGCTTTCGAGGTGCATGTCGAGGAGATGCTGCTCCAGCGTGGGGGCTGGCAGTCCGGCACCAATGCTGAATGGGATGTCGAGCGCGCGCTTTACCCCGCGCGAATCTGTGCCTTCCTGGAGGCGACACAACCAAAACTTTGGGAGGAGATGCGAGCGTTGCATGCTGCGGGGCTGGAAAACCTCCTGATCAATACGCTGGTTAAAGAGCTGAATCTCAAGGGCACGCTACACGTCCTACGCCATGGGTTTAAGTTCTATGGAAAGACTTTCCGTCTGGCTTACTTCAAGCCTGCCCACGAGCTCAACGAGGAGGTGTTGGCGCTCTACGCACAGAATCAGCTCACCATTACCCGGCAGGTTCTTTGTCATCCAGGCAAACACGATACGGTGGAATTGCTTTTCTCGGTGAACGGTTTGCCGATTGCCACCTGCGAGGTTAAGAACCCAGGCACAGGCCAGAGCTGGCGCCATGCGGTACGGCAATACCAGAAGGATCGTGACACGCGTGCTCCTCTCTTCGGCTTCAAGACCCGTGCACTCGTGCATTTCGCGGCCGATCCGGACGAAGTGCATATGACCACTCGCCTGCGTGGGCAGGGTACCCTTTTCCTCCCATTTAACCGTGGGAGTCACCCGGTTGAGATCCAGTGCGGTGCTGGGAACCCCCAACATCCGTCTGGGTATCGCACGGGATACTTCTGGGAGGAGGTGCTGCAACGCGACAGTATTCTCGACATCCTCGGGCACTTTATGTTCGTTGAGACGAAGGAAGAGAAAGTTGACGATGGGAGGGGTGGGCAGCGGCGCGTTACTAAGGAAGCGGTAATTTTCCCACGGTACCACCAACTCGATGCAGTGCGAAAAGTTGTGGCGGCGTCCCGTGAGGAGGGGCCTGGTCGAAACTACTTGATCCAGCATTCGGCGGGAAGCGGAAAGACCAACAGCATCTCATGGCTCTCGCATCGACTATCAAGCCTGCATGCCGATGGGGACCGGAAGGTCTTTGATTGCGTGGTCGTGATCACCGACCGCCGCGTCCTTGATCAACAACTCCAGGATGCGATCTACCAGATCGAACATGCTCAGGGTGTCGTCAAGGCAATCGATCAGGATAGTAAGCAGCTTGCGGCGGCCCTGATTGATGGCACGAAGATTGTGATCACGACGTTGCAGAAGTTCCCCTTTGTCCTGCGCGGGCTGCTACATGTCGCCGGGGCGGAGACCCAGGAGAAAGCGACGGTCGAGGAGAAGGCACAGGCAAAGGCCTGGGAGAACGAGATCGCAAAGCGCAGATACGCCGTGATCGTGGATGAGGCGCACTCTAGCCAGACAGGTGAGACCGCCAGAGAGTTGAAGGCGATCCTCGGTGCTGGAGCAAAAGATGACCATGAAGGGGAAGCGGATTGGGAAGATCAGCTCAACCAAGTCATGGCCTCACGCGGGCAGCAGCCGAACCTGAGTTTCTTTGCCTTCACGGCAACGCCGAAGGGTAAAACGCTGGAACTGTTTGGACGGCCTGGTAGTAGTGGTAAGCCGGAGGCCTTTCACCTTTATAGTATGCGGCAGGCCATCGAGGAGGGCTTCATCCTCGACGTGCTGACAAACTACACGATCTACTCTACCTACTATCGGTTGCTGAAGGCAGCTGAGGATGACCCGGCCCTACCCAAGAAAAAAGGGGCGCGGGCACTGGCCAAGTTTATGAGCTTTCACCCACATAATATTGAACAGAAAACCGAGGTGATGGTGGGTAATGGGGTCAAATCTAGTTTTATAGATTTAAGATTTTTCCGATGAAAGGCAACCTTCTCTTAGGTATCAGCATGACGTTGTGTAAACCAAAGCTCCACCGCATGTTAGACGGATTTTTCCGACCGGCTGCTAAGCGAAAAGAGGTGACACCTGTTTTTAGGGTCAAATCTAGTTTTATATATTTGTGTCACTGGTATAGCGCCAGGCCTTCGAGTAGGGTAGGAGGTCAATGGATTCCAAGAAATCCGAAGCTTTGTCAGCGGACGAAACAAGGATGATAAAGGGCTCTACATGAGCACGGGCGGCTTTACCAAGGATGCACACTACGAAGCGGAGCGTTCGTCTATCCCACTGACGCTCATGGATCTGGATGAGCTTACCGCTGCGATCACCGATCACTATGAAAAGCTGGACCCTGAAGCCCGAGCACTGCTCCCTCTCACACGGATCTATTGGCCAACATAGGCCATAAACACTCATCCATAGGCCACAAGATGGCCAGGACAGGGTTTGGGCTATCGACGTTATCCATAGATTCATTTTTTCTTATTACATTTCTGTATACCTGCTACCCGTTTGCGATTCACTTTCAATGAGGGTCTACCTTCAATTGACAAGTGTTGTCAAATATGACAACATTACATAATGAGGAGCATTTATTGGATTAAGGTAGCAGACAAGGATTTCAGGAAATTTCCAAAGGCTGTGCAAGAAGTCATACACGATGCACTCGCAATCGCTGCTGAAGGGCAGAAGGCGGATATTGCCAAGCCGATGAAAGGATTCGGTGCAAGTATTTATGAGATTGCCTTGCCCTACCAAACAAATGCGTATCGAGCAGTTTATGCTCTACAACTCGATGAGGACATTTGGGTCATTCATGCGTTTCAGAAGAAGTCTAAAACAGGCATTAAAACACCTAAGCAGGATATAGATCTCATAAGAGAACGACTCAAGCGCTTAAAGGAGATATTGAAATGAGACAGAAAGAAGACAAGGTAGAAGTCATACGGGGTAGTGGAAACGTCTATAAAGATTTCAATTATCCCGATGCAGAAGTTCGTCACTTAAAAGCAAAAGTTGCTGCCGAAATCATTGGTACTCTTGACCAACGACAATGGTCTGTGAGACAGGCTGCAAAAGAAACCGGGTACCAAGCTGCTGATTTCTCACGTGTACGAAATGCTGAGTTAAAACGCTTTACGCTTGATCGGCTCGTCAGGATGCTTGAAAGCCTCAAGCCAAAAGTTCGACTTGACCTTGTGCCCATTACTCGGCGTTCCCGTCGAAGAACACACCTTGCAGCTCACGTGTCGGTATAAACATTTTGGCTATTTATAGGTTAGAAGTAATGGAGGCAAATCTCGTTGCATCACTTTTGCGGAGATGAAACTGAGCGCTTGGTTGATCCCTACTCATTCGATGACACGAAAGAATTATCTCGGAAAGAGGAGAAGCGATGAAAGTTTCATACGATGAAAAGACCGACACACTCAGCGTGGTTCTGAAATATAACACGCCGATTGCTGAAAGTGACGAGGATAAACCTGGGGTTATCTTGGACTATGATGCCAATGGCAATCTTGTATCGCTGGAAATCCTCGATGCTTCAAACCGAGTTACTGAAGCCCGGAAAGTGGATTTTCAAATGACGGGTTAGTATTGCCTGACTTGGTTGTCCGAAACCAGCTCTCACGCTTTCATCTCCAGTATTTCCGCAAACCAACATCAGCTTCTATCAATAAGCCCCCCAGCCATTGTTCAAAATATCTGGAACCTTACGACGAAGAAGAGGAGATGCAGATCAATATCTAAAGGGGTCAGACTTGGATTTTAAGTCCTGAAATTTTCCTAGCATCCAGACATCAGAAGCATTCTGACACCATAAAAGGCATATGAGTCAACGGCAAATCTTGAGGGTCACTCGATAGTAAACTCTCTTCCGGCATTATCTCCCCCGGCTCAACAGTTTGCCTTCGGCGCCTGGCCAGATGAGAAGCAAAGGACTGGCGACAAATATCGAAGAATAGGTTCCAATCATGACCCCTAAGAGTAGCGCCAACGAAAAGTCGTGGAGCACTTCACCGCCAAACAAGGTCAGTGGCATTAGCACGAGTACGACCGTTAAGGTAGTGACCAACGTCCGACTCAACACTTGATTAATGCCATCATTAATAATGGTCTCAATCGATTGGCGACGACGTTGACGAAGATTTTCACGTATCCGGTCAAACACAATGACCGTGTCGGTAATGGAATATCCGGCCAACGTCAAAAGTGCCGTCACGACCAAGAGTGTAATTTCGACATTCATCACATAAAAGATCCCTAAGACCGCCAAGACATCATGAAATGTCGCAACAGCCGCGGCGACACCGAATCGAAACTCAAATCGTGCTGCAATGTAGGTAATAATGCCAATCAATGACAGGACCACGGCAATCAAAGCATCTTTCTGTAGTTTTTGTCCTATCGTGGGTCCAATCGAAGTAGTTAAATCAATCTCAAACGCATGGCCCTTAAATTCATCTCGAAAGACTTGAATAATTTTATCACTAATGGCTTCTTCAATCGTGGTTTCCGTTTTGACTCGAATCAGTAATTTATTATCTTGAGTAAACTCCTGAAGTTCGGCATCACCAAGACCGTGTTTCGCTAACACAGTTCGAGCCGATTCAATGGGTAACGCTTTGTCAAATTTCAATTGAACGGCGGTTCCTCCGGCAAAATCAATTCCTAAATTCGCCGAACCGAAGGCGATCTGAATGACAGCGATAAGCCCCAGCAGCCCTAAAATCCCTGAGATGACCAGCGCAATCTTCCGCCGCCCCATGAAGTCAATATTCGTTTTTCCAACAATTTCTAACATAGTCGCGATCCATTGGGTGAAAAAGTAAAGTCATTTTGTTTATCAAATACTCAGCCGTTCCAGTTTCTTCCGGTTGAACAAATCAAATACCACTTTGGTGCCCACCAACGCCGTAAATAAATTTATGGCAATGCCCAAACAGAGCGTGACCGCAAATCCTTTAATCGGACCTGTTCCAAAAAGAAACAGCGCCAGCCCCGTGATGAGGGTCGTGACATGGGAATCGACAATGGTCAGAAAGGCTTTATCATAGCCTCCATCAACCGCCAACCTCACCGGACGTCCCAGTCGAAGTTCTTCTCGGATTCGTTCAAAAATGAGAATATTTGAGTCTACGCCCATTCCGATCGTGAGAATGATTCCTGCAATTCCAGGAAGCGTCAGGGTCGCGTTGAGTCCGGATAACGCGCCAAGTAAACCGATGAGATTCAGAACAAGGGCGAAATTGGCCACGACACCTGAAAGACGATAGTACACAATCATAAAGATCACGACTAAGCATCCAGCAATCACAAGAGTTCGCACACCCTTTTCAATCGAATCTTTCCCTAACGATGGGCCAACCGTCAGATCTTGAAGCGTCTTCATTGGTGCCGGCAAGGCACCAGCTCGTAACACCACAGCCAGATCATTCGCTTCACTGGTCGTGAATGTGCCTTCAATAATTGCCCGTCCTCCACTGATCTTTGTGTTGATACGAGGCGCTGAATACACGGTCCCATCCAGCACTACCGCCATACGTTTTCCGACATTGGCACCGGTCAGACGTTCGAATTCCTGTCCCCCTCGGCTATCAAAGGTCAGAGACACAATGGGTTCATTGAACTCTCCAATCGTGACGCGCGCATCTTGCAGCACATCACCCGTTAACGCGGTATCTTTCTTGATGAGATACGGAAGACTAAAACTCGTTTCGCCATTTTCTGCTATGACATTTTCAAACAGAATTTCCGATCCTTCCGGCAACCGTCCTTCAAACTCTTTTTGTACCTCCCCCTCTTTCCCTTTTTCCACTTGAGGAGGGAGCTCTAACGCTACCTTTGATTCATCAAGCAGTTTAAATTCGAGTAAGGCGGTTTTTTTGATCAAATCTTTGGCACGTTCAGGATCTTTGACTCCGGGTAGTTGCACAGCGATTTGGTTACGGCCCAGACGTTGGATCAGCGGTTCAGCCACACCAAACTCATCAATACGATTTCGAATGGTTTCCAGGGCTTGATTAATAGCCGAATCTTTGATGCGATTCACTTCCTCGGAATCAAGTTCATAGGAAACGGTTGTATCTGATGACTCCTTCAACACAAAACCAGGAAATCCATCTTCCATTTCCTGAGTGACCTTGGTCTTCGCCTCATCGCCATCTGCCAAGGTGAGGACCAGCGTATCCGTCCCTTCTCGAACCACCGTGTCGATGGGAAGTTCGGCCTCGGTTTTGAGATCTTCTAGCGCCTTTCTGGACCGATCGACCGCGATTTCCACAGCACGATCTTCTTCGACCTCAAGCACTAGATGCACGCCCCCCTGCAGATCGAGACCCAGGGCAAGTCCGCGATCACTCAACACCTGCTTCATCCAATCGGGAAGCGGGGTATAGAGTGAAGGGAAGGAGGGTAATGAAATAATCAGCGAGATCACCGACAGGGCGATCAGGAGGATTAACCTACCACGAATTTTCTTCATCGAACTGGCCTTTTCCGACTCATGAACTTTCCTCAGTTTCTCGGAGTCTTCCGACGTAATCGCGTTGTAATCGAATTTTTGTATTATCGGCAATTTGCACGGTGACGGTCTCTTTATCAAGATTCGTAATCGTGCCCCAGATACCAGCGGTGGTGATCACTTTATCGCCTTTCTTCAAGGCAGCCAGCAATTCTCGCTGTTTTTTGGCTCGACGTTGCTGCGGTAAAATCAAAAGGAAATAAAATACCACAAAAATCAGCAGAAATGGCACAAAGGACAGGAGCCCACCAGTTGGATCGTTTCCCGCGCCAGCCTGCGCCCATGCGACAGCATTCATGTCTACCCCTTTCTCCTTGTGACTCTATGATTTACGCCGTAATGGCACACTAGAAATGTGTTGAAGCCTGCATGTTCTAGGGTGGCGTTCGATGTAATAAGTAAAGTGAAACGTATCAAGTATTGAGACCTGACAAGAAATGAAAGTCTCAACCATATTATTACTTGACAATTTTCATATTCATTGATGGCTCAAGCACACATCGGATCTTGCTCGAGACCTTGCTCGTGGCCTTCCCTTGCCTGATAAAACTGCGTTCGGAATTCCTGTAACTGTCCATTTCGAATGGCACGGCGAATCTTGGCCATCAGCGTCCCATAATACCAGAGATTATGGAGCGTATTGAGCCGTATGCCTAACATTTCATTCGACACAAATAAGTGCCGTAAATACGCTCGTGAATATCGCCGACACACCGGACACTCACATGCCGAATCAATCGGTGCCTCATCTCGTGCATATTGGGCTTTTTTAATTAACACTCGCCCTGACGAAGTAAAGAGCCAACCGGTACGACCATGCCGGGTGGGAATGACACAATCAAACATATCCACACCGCGACACACTCCCTCGACAATATCCTCGGGCAGCCCAACTCCCATGAGATACCGAGGTCGATCAAGCGGGAGTTGTGCGGTGACATCCTGAATCACTCGAAACATCGTCTCTTTTTCTTCACCTAAAGAGAGCCCGCCGAGGGCATATCCGTCAAATCCGAGTTCCAATAACTGTGCCGCCGCTTCTTGGCGCAAATGAGGATACACGCCGCCCTGGATGATACCAAATAAAAATTGATGCTCTTGTCTCGGGACGGCCAAACAACGTTTCGCCCATCGCGTCGTTCGTTCTACGGCTTCTTGAGCTTGGAATTCCGTGGAGGGATAGGGAGGACAGTGATCTAACATCATCATGATGTCCGACCCCAAAGCCACTTGAATCTCCATACAAAATTCCGGGGTCAATTGATGCCAAGAGCCATCAAGATGTGACTTGAAGCCCACACCATCCTCTGTGATTCGACAAAGATCAGCCAGACTCACCATTTGAAATCCACCACTGTCCGTCAAAATCGCGCCCGGCCACTGCATAAATTTATGCAAGCCGCCTTGCCCGGCAATTAACGAATGACCGGGCCGCAGGTACAGATGATACGCATTTCCTAAAATGAGACCATAGCCACATGCTTGCAATTCATCTGGATCGATCCCCTTCACGGTCCCCAACGAACCCACCGGCATAAAGACTGGAGTCTCAATGTGACCATGAGCCGTTGAAAGGAGGCCAGTTCTGGCAGGCGTAGAAGAATCATTTTGTTGAACAGCAAACATTCACACTCTCTCATCACAAGGACTGTTCCCCACGTATCTATTATGGGGTCAGCAGTTTTCGTACTCTTAACAGACTACATTTGTTCAGGAGCAGAAACACCAAGAACCGTAAGACCATTATGAATAACGGTCTGGACTTGGCGCATCAACGCCAGTCGTGCAGCCGTTAACTCGGGAGTCACTTGTTCGCGATGCTGCTGAACAGATTCATCAGCAGTTGATTGACCATCTTCAGGAGATGGCATTTCCGCTTCTTCCGATGTCGAGACGGTCTCGTTTGATGGAAGAATACGATGCTTATTGTAGTACGTATGCAACTGCGCCGCTAACTCTTGCAAATAAAACGTCACACGATGTGGTTCAAGACTGGCCGCGCTACTTTCAATGATACCTGGATAACAGGATAAGTGTTTCATTAATCGTAATTCATCCTGAGTGGTCACAAGCGCATGATCGACATCATGAATAGACGGCACAGGAATGTCTCGGGACTCGGCTACTCGGAAGAGACTCGCGATCCGCGCGTGCGCGTATTGCACATAGTACACAGGATTATCCGCAGACTGTCGCTTGGCTAGATCGAGATCAAAATCCAAATGGCTATCTGAGCGTCGCATCAGAAAGAAAAACTTAGCAGCATCTGCTCCAACCTCATCAATGACCTCTCTCAATGTCACAAACTCTCCAGCACGCTTGGACATCTCGACTTTCGTTCCTGCACGAAGGAGATTGACCATTTGGACCAGAACGACACGGAATTGTTCTTTTCGATATCCAAATGCCTGAACAGCCGCTTGCATACGGGGAATATACCCGTGATGATCCGCTCCCCAAATATTAATCAATGTATCAAAACCACGGTTGAGTTTATCGCGATGATAGGCAATATCTGAGGCAAGATAGGTATAGGTCCCATCTTGCTTGGCCACAACACGGTCTTTTTCATCTTGAAACTGAGAAGACCTGAACCACCACGCACCCTCATTTTGAAAGACCAATCCTTTTTCTTTGAGATCGTCTAACGCCTGCGTGAGATGTCCGGCACCGATTAAACTCGCCTCACTGTACCATTCATCGAATTCAATGCCAAAAACACCAAGATCTTGTTTGATTCGCTCCAACAGTTGTTGACACGCAAACGCCGACGATTGCTGTTCCGCGATTTCTGCACCCAAGTCAAGAAGGGTTGAGCCAAGTTCTTGCCTCATCGTTTCTGCCACAGCGTGAATATAGGCTCCATGATATCCATCATCAGGAAAGGTACAGGCACGACCATGAAGTTCTTGATAACGAGCAAAGACAGAGGCTCCAAGCAATTTCAATTGGCGACCAGCGTCATTGATGTAATACTCTCGTTGAACACGATACCCAACAGTTCGCAAGATATTTGCCGCGGCATGACCAAGCGCCGCGCCGCGTCCATGTCCCACATGCAGAGGGCCTGTGGGATTCGCACTCACGTACTCAACGAGGACACGTTGCCCCTTTCCCGTCTGACTTGAACCATACGCTGAACCAAGGTTTTCAATAATTTTGAGGATATCAATCCAACGGTCTGGTTTAATCCTAAAGTTTAAAAAACCTGGTGGAGCAACATCGACGAGGTCAAATAAGTCGTGACTGTCTTCTTTGAGGTTCGACGCCAACAATTGGGCAACTTCTAATGGCGGACGACGAGCTTTTGGCGCAACCAACATGGCCACATTTGAGGAAAGGTCACCCCATTCTTCTCGTTTTGGCAGTTCAACTGTAATATGAGGAATAGTCGCAAGATCCAGGTCTCCACGACTCTTGGCACGGCTTAAAGCGGCAGACACAGCCACCACCACCTGATCATGAATGAGATCGGATTTCAAAAAAATCTCTATCTTCTTAAAAAATAAGGGGAATTAAGGCAATTTCCGCCGAATGTACCACAGCCATCATAGTGATGCAAGTTGTTGATATCAAGAAAGATTATTAGTTTAGCATCTACGTAATTTTACGTCATCTGATAGACTCAGCCATCGTTCGGCTTGCACAACCACGCTCCCAGCCGAAATATTAAGACAGCGCTTATGGGCGCAGCGTTGAACACTCGACCAATCATGACATTCACATGGCTCCCCTTGGATGACGGCAACATGCCTTCCTTGAGGAGCCCACTGATCTGGGTCAGTAGGTCCAAAAAGGACAATCGACGGCACATCACAGGCTACGGCCAGATGCGCCAAGCCAGAGTCATGACCGATAAACAGATCGAATGAGGAGACACATCTTGCGACCGAACTCAACGACATATTCCGTATTACCTGATAGGTATTGGACGGAAGTGCTGCACATAAATAACTGACCGCCTTTTCATCAGCAGGCCCTTCCACAATGGTACACTCGTGACCTTTTTCAACCAATTGCAGGACAACAGAAGCCAACACGGAGGAGTCAGTGCATTTATGAGGACTCCCGCTACCAGGCTGAATCATGATTCGCCGGCGGTTTAAAGCTAACAGGCTAACGCTTTCTTGTCGAAATTCGGCTTTACTCCTTGAGAACATTTCGCGCATATGAGAACAATCAACGGCCTGAATCTCCCAATCAAGAAGGATTTCGAGATAACGATCTGAAAAATGTCTGTTCGTTAAGCTGACATCATGTGGAGACTGGATAATGACTGACTGAATCCCATAGTCACGAAGATTTTTGGCTATATCTCCGTCCGGGTTACCTAACCAACAGACGATATGCGAACAGTCCCTGAGAATGTCATGGGTAACATCGCTCCATTGATCGTGACCGCGATATAAATCTGAGAAGACATAACCTTCAAGAGCCATCGTGCGATTAACTTCACCAGCATTCAACAGCAGATCGCCAATCTCTGTTTTTCCAATCCACAAAAGGGCATTCTGGGAAAAAGATTGCTTAAGGCTTCTCATCGCCCTAAGGCTCAAAAGCACATCGCCCAATGCTCCCGGGTGAACGACAAGTGTATACAATCAATCCTTGAATATGACGTTTATTTAGTGAATAAAGGTCATGAACTCATCAAGAGAAAAAGGCCAACAACAAATCTTTTATAGAAGTAACCCTGAACCTATAAAGACGGAACCAATACTTAAGAGCCGCTAAATTTATTGGCCATTTCAAGATCAGCAGGTGTATTGACATTCATAAACGATATAAAGCTTGGATCTAAATCTTTAACCTCTTTTTGATCGATTATCCTATGTACCAATTCTGCGCGTGACACAATGTCCCGCATCTCCAAGTGATTTGCCTCAATCATACTTTTTAAAACAGGTAGGCACTTTTTTGAATAGACTCCTTGCATTGGTTGCACACCAGTCTGTAACTGTACCATCAACACATCGGAATTCAGCGACATATCACACAAACGACGAACCAGGGGAATAGATAAAAATGGCATATCACAGGCAACCATAAAAACACATGGTTCTCCGGAGTATGAGAGACCGGTATACAACCCGCCAAGAGGACCTTTTTGAGGGATAATGTCAGTGACAACTTTATGACTCAGGCCTTCCGTCATGGGGGAGTGCTCTGCAACAACAATGATAATTTCTGTAAATACGGATTCATAGACACTTAAGACGCGGTTGAAAAGAGTTTGTCCACCTACAGTGACTCCCCGTTTATCCTGCCCCATTCGTCGACTGAGGCCCCCGGCCAATACGACACCACTAAATCCAATCATTCGCTAACCCGATCCCCCGTGCCTGGACATAAAAAAAGGGGGTGGGTTTTGTCGTCCCACCCCCTTGCCGCTCACTTCGCCTCGTGGTGAGGCGTCGATTCCTTAGCTCTCGAGTTTGCCCTCGCGACGATTGCGGCGGCGCGCGAGCACCCATCCTTCAATCCCCACCAGGCCAATCCCCATCAACACCGGATAGATATACGCTTCCTGCGGCACCGGCGGCTCCATCACCAGGTAGTAGA
>BQIU01000040.1 GCA_021603905.1 Nitrospirales bacterium | reverse complement strand
ACTGAATAAACAGAAAATTCTCAAGAAAGCGATTGAGAAAGGTGTCATTGCTGATGCTGACCAACTCTCCGATGATGACATCTGGCAGCTTATTTTTCGTCCTGGTTTTTCTACGGCAGACAAGATCACCGATGTTTCCGGTCGTGGCGTCGGGATGGATGTTGTGAAACGGAATATTGAAGCGTTAGGCGGGAGTGTAAGCATCCAATCGACTGAGGGCCAAGGGTCGAAATTAAAACTGAAACTTCCGTTAACCTTAGCCATTATTGACGGAATGACCGTTCGCGTCGCCAATGATAACTATATTATTCCTCTTATTTCCGTCACTGAATCCATTCGCCCAAAACCGTCAGATTTGCAAACCGTGGTTGGGAAGGGTGAAGTGTTTAATTTGCGAGGAGAATGGGTGCCAATGGTTCGGCTGTATGAACTGTTTGGTGCTCAACCTGAATTTACCGATCCTGCACAAGCCTTATTAGTCATCGTTGAAGCCGAAGGAAAGCGCATCGCATTATTTGTCGACGAACTGACCGGTCAACAACAAGTGGTGATTAAAAGTCTTGAGCAGAACTTTCGGAAAATTGAAGGCATATCCGGGGCGACGATATTAGGAGATGGTCAAGTTGCCTTGATTCTGGATGTCCCGGGTCTTGTCAAACTTTCGAAAATGGCCTCAGTGGTCGCAGCCTGAATACATGAACGCGACACAAGTCATACGTGAAAATTCAGAGATTGCCAGGACTATCGATCCGCACGTCTTCTTTTTCACGACTCATTATTCCTAGAGGAGGATCCCATGTCCACAGCAGAAGCAGAAGTGACGGAAAGTCAAAATGGATTAAACGTCGGTAGCCAACAGTATCTG
This sequence comes from Nitrospirales bacterium, assembly GCA_021603905.1. Classification (GTDB taxonomy): domain Bacteria; phylum Nitrospirota; class Nitrospiria; order Nitrospirales; family UBA8639; genus JAGQKC01. Next base: position 34,163 of record BQIU01000040.1, on the reverse strand, counting down.
ACGTTTGATTTAGCTGAAGAACACTATGGTGTGGATATTTTAAAAGTTCAGGAAATTAAAGGGTACACCGCGGTGACGAAAATTCCTAATACGCCAGTTTATGTTAAGGGTGTGCTGAATCTTCGTGGGACAATCGTGCCCATCATTGATCTGCGATTGAAATTTAACATGGAATCCACCGAACCCACGGCGTTTACGGTTATTGTCGTCGTCAATGTCCAGGAACGCGTCATGGGATTTTTGGTTGATGCGGTGTCAGACGTCTTGGAATTGGCAAGCAAAGATATTCAACCGCCTCCTGAGCTGGGGAAGCGGGCCGATATTACGTTTGTCTCCGGAATTGGCAATACTAACGATCGTCTCGTGACCTTGCTTGATATTGATCGGGTCATGGCTGAAACGGAAGTGGAGGCGATCAGGTCAGGTGGTTCAGAGCGAGAAGCAAAGGAATAAGAGATACATATGAAAACTCTGTATGGTGAAACGAGCCAATCACAACGAAATCGAGGGGGTGAGGGTGCCATGAAACAGATGATGCAGACATTTCTGAGTTGGGGGATAGCCGCAAAGTTGGTGACGTTATTTCTTGTGTTTGGAGTCGTGCCCATGTCGGCCGTCGGGTTGATCGCTTACAATGCTGGTGAGGATATGAAGGCCGGTGTGGGGCTTCGTTTTGCGACGGCTGCAGAAGATTTAGCGAATAAAATTGATCGAAATCTTGCAGAACGATATGGAGATGTCCAGGCTTTTGGGTACAACGATGCCGTACACAGAATCTCTCAATGGTATGACCCGACCCCGTACAATACCGTGAGTCAGGTCATGAATAAATATGCCCAGGCGTATGGGATCTATGACTTATTGATCATGGTGGATACCAGAGGCGATGTGATCGCGGTGAACAATACGGATTCTGCAGGCAACCCGATTAACAGTCAATTCATTTTTGAACAAAATTATAGTCAGTCACCATGGTTTAAGGCCTTATCCATGGGCGAGTACACGACGAAGCAGCCGTTTACCGCTCCAGGAAATGACACCGTGACAGGAACGTTTATTGAGGATACCCATTTGGATTCAGACGTTGCGAAAGCGACTGGGAAAGATGGCTATGTCATGGGATTTTCAGCTCCGGTTTATGGCCAGAATGGAGAAGTGGTTGCGTATTGGTCGAATCGGACTAGTATGCGAGGGGTTGAGAAGATGTTTCAAGATACCTACAGAGCCTTGAAGTCTCAAGGATTTCCAGGATCCGAAGTGACGTTATTAGATTCCAGGGGACGAGTGCTCGTTGATTATGATCCAGGCACCCATTCCTCTGAGGAAGTCGTTCGAAATTTTGATGAATTGATGAAAGCGAACCTTGTTGAAAAAGGGGTGATGGCGGCTCAAGAGGCCATTGCTGGAAAGACGGGGAATGTGACGGAAATTCATGCAAGAAAACAAATAAATCAAGTCGCGGGCTACACGCATTTGAAAGGAGCGATGGGATTTCCCGGGATGAATTGGGCGATTATAGTGCGCGTGCCTAAAGAGGAAGCTCTGTCCGATGCCAATAGCGTGCAATCAAGTGTCATGCAAACCGGATTGATTTGCTTAGCCGTCATTGCGCCTATTGGATGGTTTGTTGGCAGAAAAGGGGCGCAACAGGTCGTTCGAGTCCAAGCGGCTGCTGAAAAAATGGCTTCCGGTGAATACGATGCTCGGGTAGATGTGAAGTCCAGAGATGAAATCGGGCAATTGGGAGATGCCTTTAATCAGATGGCGTCGGAAATTCAAGGGAACATTACCAAGCAACAACAGGCCGCCAATGAGATGTCACGAATCAAGACAGCTTTAGATAATGCCAGTACGAATGTGTTGGTCTGTGATCGGAACTATGAAGTGATCTATCAAAACCATGCATCGGCTAAGACTCTGAAAAAACATGAAAGCGACATTCAGAAAGGGATACCAGGGTTTGACGCGTCAAAAATGGTTGGGTCGAATATCGATCAATATCACAAGAATCCCTCGCATCAACGGAGATTATTAGATGACCCACGGAATCTTCCTCATCGCGTTGAAATTCAAGTTGGACCATTGATGTTGGATCTGAATGCGGCAGCGATTATGTCTGCCGACGGTGAATACCTGGGTAATGTTCTCGAATGGGCAGACATTACGGCGCAAAAGAAAGCAGAAAAAGAGGTCGATCAACTGATTGGAGCCGCTGCGGCCGGGGACTTATCAAATCGTATTGATGCAGAGCAGTTTGAAGGATTCTTTAAAAGCCTTTCGACGGGAGTCAATCGTCTTCTTGACGCCATTGTTTCGCCTTTGAAAGAAGCCACAGAGGTTCTTCAATCTCTCTCCGAAGGACATTTGTCCAAAACCATGGATGGGAATTATGAAGGCGAGTTTAACAAGATCAAGCAAAACTTGAATACCGCCATCAAAAATCTGACTGGTATTGTCTCCGCAGTTCGAGAAGGCGCAGATAGCGTGAGTACAGCGTCACAACAAATTACCACTGGGAACGAAGACTTGTCGCAACGGACCTCACAACAGGCCTCGGCATTGGAAGAGACGAGCGCCTCGATGGAAGAAATGACGTCGACGATCAAACAGAATGCGGATAATGCCAAGCAAGCTAATCAATTAGCGGTGGCGGCTCGCGAAGTGGCAGAAAAGGGTGGCTCGGTCACGGAACGAGCCGTGGAAGCGATGAGTGAAATCAATAAGAGCAGTAAGAAAATTGCCGATATTATTAACGTGATTGATGAGATTGCCTTCCAAACAAATCTCTTGGCATTGAATGCGGCAGTTGAAGCGGCTAGAGCAGGTGAGCAGGGTCGTGGCTTTGCCGTGGTCGCGTCAGAAGTCAGAAACCTAGCTGGGCGATCAGCTACAGCAGCCAAGGAAATTAAGACGTTGATTAATGAATCGGTTCAAAAGGTTGGAGACGGAAGTGACCTTGTGAATCAATCTGGACAAACCTTAGAAGAAATCGTGAATTCTGTAAAACGAGTAACCGATATTATCTCTGAAATCAGTGCAGCTTCGCAGGAGCAGGCGGCAGGTATCGATCAGGTCAATAAGGCCGTCATTCAAATGGATCAAACCACGCAACAGAATGCGGCTTTAGTGGAAGAAACCACCTCGGCCTCTCAGTCAATGCGGCAGCAAGCGGGAGAACTGTTGACGCAGGTGGCCTTTTTCAAGACCGATGACTCTGGAGCTGGTGATTCGAAGGTGGGGTTGGGAAATCTCCAATCGACTCGTGTGGCAAGTACTCGGGCAACGTCAAAGTCTTCAGGTGGTCAACAGAAAAATTCTGTCCAGACAGCGAAGTCAGTATCGGGATCGAGCAAATCGAAGTCTTCGCCTGAACCGGAGACGGCAGGAGTGGGTTCTGGCAATGGACATGACCGTCGGCAACGAGATGATGATTTTTTTGAAGAGTTCTAAAAAATATCCAGTATGAAATGTGAGGAGTAAGATTGCAGAGCATTCTTATTCCTTACGCGTCACTCCTAACGATACGCATATAGAAAGGAAGTCTGATGAGAATAACACTACCAATGAAACGTTGGATTGGCATGAGCAGTATCATGATAACACTTGTTGCTGGCGCGGCTTTGATGTTTTCAAGTGGACAAGCCGCGATGACGAAAGACACGAAACTCGATCGAGATGCCATGACGAAGTATATTTTGGCCACCGTCAAAGCGGCGCGCACAATCTATACCCAAAGTGTCATCCGCAAAGTTAAAGCGTCTGGCATGAAAGCCTCGGAAGACTGGGTCAAAGAAGATCACGCGGTGATGTTGCCGGCACAGTTCGTCAAAGCGTTAGGATATGAAATTCAAGGCTATGAATTATCGCTTGTTGGGACGGATCCACTCTATAAAAGCAACGAACCCAAGACTCCGACGGAAAAAGAGATGTTGTCTCGGCTGGCAAGCGGGAAAGAGAACATGGTGACCTTTCAAGATGGGACGCAGTATAAAGGGATGTCTGCAGACTTTGCTATTTCTCAAAGCTGTGCCGATTGTCATAATCAACACCCGAACACCAAAAAACGTGATTGGAAAAAAGGTGATTTCATGGGAGCCATTATCATCCGTATGCGGGGGTAAGTTCATTACAGCGAATCTAATTAACTTCCAGTCGCTTAAAATAAGTCAACTCAGCGCGAAACATCGCTTCATACGTACGGAAACTAATTTGAACGGCTATAAGAGAATCAAGGGAAATGGTGGGGAGTAGGGCATACGTGGTCACGACTCCTCACCTTTTTTTTACGGCTTACCCTTCGCGTCTTTCGGCTCGTATTCACTGGTTTTTTGCACGATTAAACTCTGACGATCATTCTCGTCATTTTCCTCATGATTGACTTCCTTCACTCGGAGAGCTACCCTGCACATTGATCTAGGGGTATTTTCTTAGCTGTTATTATCATTTTTACTCTAATGGAGGGAGTGTTATGAATAATTGGTTGAGATTTTCGACTGGGTTTTGTGCCGTGACGGTCTGGGTTGTCATGTTGGTTTTACCTGTTCAGGCAGGTGACATCAGCAAAGGCCAGGCTGCCGAATTTATTCTCGCAACGGCAAAAGCTGCACGGACGGTGTATGTGCAAGACATTATTAGTAACGCGAAAAAAGGCGGGGTGAAGCCCAATGAAGATTGGGCGAAGGCCGACCATTCGGTGATGTTGCCAGCGCAGTTTGTCAAAGCCGTGGGTTCGAAGGTAAAGGGTTTTGAATTAGGATTGGTGGGAACAGATCCTCTCTACCCCACGAATTCGCCGAAGACTGATGCTGAAAAAAAAGCACTTAAAGAACTTGCGAGTGGCAAAAAAGATGTTGTAACTTTTGAGGATGGTGGGCAAACGATTGGAATGTCTGCCGATTTTGCGATCGTTGATGGTTGTGCCGATTGTCATAATCAACATCCTAAAACAACTAAGAAGGATTGGAAAAAGGGTGATTTTATGGGTGCGATCGTCGTTAGGATGAAATAGCGTACCCAAAAGAGGTGTTAGTACAAAGAGCGTAGGGGAAGAGACATTCCCCTACGCTCTTTTTTTGAAAAAATCTATGAGGAGTACAATTCTGCTGAGAAAGGTGTTTCATCGTAGCTAAGGCCGTTTCAGTAATACCGAATCGGTAGAATACCAAGTCGCTAAACTTTGATATCCACTACGTGATATACAAGTTCAATTGCTGTCAGAGAATCCATGCGTGTATAACTTTCCGATGCTTGAGGCGTAGTCCTATGTTGCTAGGCGACCTATAGTCAACACTTCAGAGGCTCTCAGGTCTCACCATTGGCAACTCCTTCAACCCTGCGAGCGGTATGCACCCACCGTCGCCTATATTTCGGTTTTCTAGCCTTTTTCATTCCTCCATTTAGCTCTTCTCGTCTTTGCCGATCATCAGTTGAGATCGTTCATTATTTATTGATACTGACCGATAAAGATAAAGCATTCACATGCTTCCAGAGAATTTCCGGTTACGCGGAATAACCGGTGTTGGTCTGTATAGCCACAGTCTATTTCTGTAACTCAAATTATTTCAATGAACGCTCATGATGTGATGTGGTATGGCGTTCTGTTGACCATGACTGTCGCTTATCTGATGGCACTGTGGGGCGCGCGTGCAGCCAAACATCATAATGTGCCGCAGCATGCCCAGTGGATGATCGCGGCATGCACGTTGGTTGGAGTATGGCTTCTCGGATATGTCACGAAACAAGTGATGTTCGGACGAGATCAATTCCTCGGGACCTCAGAGGAATATTGGCAATATTATATTCCGGTACTTGTTATTCATACGAGTTTAGCCGTTACGACGATCGGATTGGGAATCGCGAATCTCTATACCGGCCTCACAGGTCTTCGATTCGGAACAGGAGTCGGGGCTATGGTCAATGGTGTGGGTCGTCATCGAATGCAAGGCAAGGTCTTAGTCGGTACATTTTCTGGAACAATTGTCACGGCATATGTTGTGTACGTCATGTTGTTTCGGTGGGTGCCGAGTCAGTAGCCATTACGCTAATGATAGAAGGTCCATGATAGGCTGGAAAGAAGAATGACAAGATACGTAACGACACTAAGCAATGTCTAATCGGTGAGCAACGATGAATGCAACAATTACTGATACCGAATATAGTCAATTCCAAAAATTTATTTATGAGCAGGTCGGGATTACGCTGAGTGGAGATAAAAAGACGTTGATTGTTTCACGACTCGGAAAACGCCTTCGGACGTTAGAGTTGTCATCGTATCAGGAGTATCTTGATTATGTGCGTGGTGATGCTGGGCAAGAAGAATTAACCAACTTGTTAGATCTCATCTCAACGAATAAAACTGATTTTTTTCGGGAACCGGTTCACTTTGATTTTCTTCGAGATAAGATCCTTCCAACATTAGCTGCTGTGCGCCAAATTCGAATTTGGTCATCCGCGTCGTCTTCGGGAGAAGAGCCGTATACGATTGCCATGACGTTGTACGACTCAGTATTAAATCCTTCACACTGGAGTTTTAAGGTGTTGGCTTCTGATATTTCGACTCGCGTCCTGGCAAAAGCGGCGGCTGGTGTGTATGAAGACGAACGTATCGAAGGCCTAGCACCAGAATTAGTACATCGACATTTCCTGAGGGGGAAAGGCGAAAAGGCAAACTATGTGAAAGTCAAACCCCATATCGCGAATGTTGTGCGTTTTTGCCGTATCAATCTGATGGATGACACCTTTCCCATTCGCACTCCGTTAGACGTAGTCTTCTGTCGAAATGTCATGATTTATTTTGACCGCGAGACACAGTCCCGTCTTGTCCGTAAGTTTTATCGATACCTGAAACCTGGCGGATTTCTCTTCATTGGGCATTCTGAGAGTCTGCAGTGGGTGGAGCACGAATTTACTTATATTGCGCCGACGATTTATCAAAAAACGGAATGATAAAACTGAACTGTCCTCGGTGGGATCGGTGACAAACGGCAGGCACAGGATCGTGTCCCACAGATAGTCATTCTGCACATTTTTGAAAATCTGCTGAGAAGAATGTCAATCATCTAACATTTGGAACATAACGATGCCTCAAAGTTCAACGATGGAGTTTGGACATATTCGACGGATGAAAGACATTCGATTTCCACATGAAGTGGCCGTGATTTTACCCGGGGAATATTTTCTAAGCGAGACCCCTATGGTCGTCTATACCGTATTGGGTTCGTGTATATCCGTATGTCTTCGAGATCCACAAGCAGGGGTTGGTGGGATGAATCATTTCATGTTGGCCGCGCCCAGTGGGAGTCACGATAACGATAACTGGTCCGAATCCGGACGTTATGGCAGTTATGCGATGGAAATGTTGATTAATGGAATTCTTAATCGTGGAGGCCATCGAAAACGTCTAGAAGCTAAAGTCTTTGGTGGTGGAAAAATCTATGATGGCAGTATGGATGTTGGTGCGAAAAATGCGGCCTGGGCTTTGGACTATCTTCAGCAAGAGGGGATGCCAGCCGTGAAAGCCGATGTTGGTGATGTCTGTCCTCGCAAAGTCTATTACTTTACGAACACGGGAAAAGTCTTGATGAAAAAATTGGACCGAGTACAATCACAAAAAATTGTTCAACAAGAACGACAGTATGAATCGACGCTCAAAAAGGAACCTGTAGCTGGTGAGGTTACCTTGTTCTAAAGGAGTAGAAGCAAAGTTGTCCCGCTGGGGACTTCGAGCCAGGGTGTGGGGCTATGTGGTGTTGCTTGCCGATAAAAAGGAGTGATGTATGAGTCAGAAAAAAATACGAGTTCTGATTGTGGATGATTCTGCCTTAATTCGAGGAGTGCTGACAGAGTTATTAACACAAGACCCTGATATTGAGGTCGTTGGGACTGCGACTGACCCATATGCGGCACGTGATAAAATCAAAAGCCTCAATCCAGATGTTCTTACGCTTGATGTGGAGATGCCGAAAATGGATGGCTTGACCTTTCTTCAGAAAGTCATGGCTGGTCACCCGATGCCTGTCGTCATGGTGAGTTCACTGACTGAGTCAGGTTGTGAAACCACCTTGCGGGCTTTGGAACTTGGAGCCGTCGATTTTATCACGAAACCTAAAATTGATGTCCAGCATGGGATGGAGGAACTGGCTGAGAAGATTACAAGTAAGATTAAGGCCGCGGCGGCAGCGACGGTTCGAAAGCGTACGCCTTCAGAAGTGAATCCCGAGCGTCTTCGTGAGTTAGCCACTCAGTCTTCAATGATTAAAACGACGGATACCATTATTGCTATTGGCGCTTCGACTGGGGGAACGGAAGCTTTAAAAGAGCTTCTTGAAGTCCTTCCCTCCAATGTTCCACCGATTGTGATCACACAGCATATGCCTGAACGTTTCACTAAAACCTTTGCTGATCGCTTAAATCAGGTATGCCAAATCAGCGTGAAAGAAGCTGAGGATGGAGATAGTCTAATCCCTGGGCAAGCTCTTCTTGCGCCAGGGAATTACCACATGGAACTCCGTCGAAGCGGCGCACGGTATCAGGTAACGTTGAATCAAAACCCTCCAATTAATCGACATCGCCCTTCAGTCGATGCGATGTTTCGTTCCGTTGCGAATTATGCTGGGGCCAATAGCCTTGGGGTGATCTTGACAGGGATGGGGAATGATGGTGCGGCGGGAATGCTTGAAATGAAAAAAGCTGGTGCATTTAATTTGGCCCAGGATGAAGCCTCGTGTGTCGTTTTTGGGATGCCGAAATAGGCAATCAAGGCGGGAGGCGTTGATAAAACTCTTGCATTAGCTGATCTTCCCGCGGCCATGCTCTCGCATCTTAAAAAGGTGTCGTAACGGTCTGGAGGAGAACGTGGCCTCCCAAAAGGAGACCACATACTATTCAAGGCGTATCGTATGGAGAGTTGTGACAGGACATTACGGTTTGAATCTTCTGTTCCAGGACCATACATGGATTATGTGAGTCTGGTTAGCCGCTGACATATTCATTTTATCTGACGATGGCCATGAGTTGATATCTTCGTGAAATATTTCGAACTGATAAAGACTTTTCTCGTATGCGTTGATTCGGTCGTGACAATCTGTCACTCAGTTCAATTCATTGATATATCCGTGAAAGATGCTTGATTCTTGAATAGAAGATTTACGAGCGAGACAATCCTCATTCGTTCTTAGCTCTGGCCCTTTCTCCCCGCATCAGATCGTTCATTTCTTCTTGATCTGGAAGATTCACCGTCTTGAGCTGACGCCGAATATTCTAGTGATCGTCTGTGGCATTCTTTTGACTCGGAGAGCTTTGTTCTGATCATAGGAAATATTTTCCCAGCATTGTTGTATAGAAGGAATTATAGCAAATCCAATTAAATTCCAGTTGATGCGGAAAAAGGAAGCCTAGGCGAGGATTGTTGCATACCGCTCGCAGGGTTGGAGTGGTTGCCAATGGTGAGAACGGTTTGCCTCTGGAGTGTTAATTATCGGTCGTCTAGACTGCGCCTCAAGCATCGGAAGATTATACCCGTTTGGATGTACTGAGAATGATTGACGTTTTCTCTCACGTATTGGATATCAATATTGTACAAGTTGGCGCGTTATCGTTTCGGTATAACTGAAACGGCTATACGTGAAGAATCTGCATATTTTTGCAAGATCTTTAACTTTGTATGATTTTTCTCCGAAAGAAACAACAGAAGCCGTATTGGCATGCTTTGCTTGCGATTATAGGTGTTGACACTTCCCAGAGCACGCGGGACTGCTTGTCGGACTGGCATAGGCTGTGAATTGGCATGACGTCTGAAAGAGATGACCTTTGATGAATCGCATGGATACCGCAGTTGTCGAATTCTTGATCGAAAGCGATGACATTTTGAGTCACCTTGAAAAGGACTTGGTCCATCTCGAGGCGACTCCTAACACACGACTCCTCTCAAGTATTTTACGCGCGATTCATACCATCAATGGCGCCTCGACATTTCTTGGATACACCAAGCTGGAAAGCTTGACGTATGCTGGAGAAACGCTTGTCAATCTTGTGCGTGATGGTGAATGTGCCCTGACGTCCAAGGTGGCAAGTGCTCTGATGGAGATGGTCGGTGCCATTCGACAAATGCTGGAACGAATCGAGCAGGATGGGGTGGATGGAAAAAACGACTACTCGGAACTGAAGGACTTATTGCAAGCCTTGCAATCAAAAGGGACTGAGAGTGTTGAGGTTGTCAGTGACGATTCAATTGAGGAGACCTGCGAAAGATCGATGCAGTCAGAGGACCCCGTGTTGGTAGATTCCGCTGATGTCTCTCTCGTCAATGAACCTGTTCGGTCTAATCCAGAGCTAGATGAAGCGGTATTAGAATTTCTCAGTGAAAGTGATGAAAGTCTTGCGCAGGTTGAATGCGATCTTGTTGGTATAGAAAAAACCCCTAGCCAGGAGACGCTAGCCGGTATATTTCGTGTGATTCACACGATCAAAGGAACCTGTTCCTTTCTGGGTTATGCCAAATTAGAACGCCTGACACACGTGGGCGAATCATTATTGAGCCTCATCCGTGATGGGAAGTTGTCACTGACGGTGGGCAGGGCGAGTGCTCTCCTCTCACTTGTCGATGCGATTCGAACGATGCTTTCAAGTATTGCACTGTATCGTCATGACGGGACAGACAATTACGAAGAACTGAAGGCCCAACTTAGCGCGCTTCAAAAAGATGACTCTGATTTATCAGCGAGTGACTTGTTCTCGGTCCCTGGTTGTCTGCCGTCATCATATTCTTTGGAATTTCAAATAGACCCTCATGCTTCCGATCCTGCAATATCACCGCCCGAAGATCGTGAGAATTCTCGCCGACAGCCAACAATGAGAATCGAAACGACGGAACAGACAATGCCTGTATCAGATGAGGCGCGCAGTCACCGAACGCGGGAATCCACAATCAGAGTGGATGTCGGTTTATTGGATAGTTTGATGGCCACGGTTGGTGAGCTGGTCGTAACTCGAAATCAAGTTTTTCAAAACTTTGGTATACAACAAGACCGGACATTCATGGCGACGGCACAACGTTTGAACATCGTTACAGCGAAGTTGCAGGAAGGTCTCATGAGGACACGAATGCAACCAATTGGCAATATTTGGAGCAAGTTCCCACGTGTGGTTCGTGATTTAGCACTTGCCTGTGGAAAAGAGATTCTCATTGAAATGGAGGGGCAAGAGACCGAATTTGACAAAACTTTACTCGAAGCCATTCAAAGTCCGTTGACACATCTTGTGAGGAATGCGGTTGATCATGGCATTGAACTTCCAAATGTTCGAAAGGAAAAAGGAAAACCTCCTGAGGGACGGTTGTTTCTGCGGGCGTATCATGAAAGTGGGCAAGCCCATGTTGAAATATCTGACGATGGTGGTGGGATTCATACTCAACATGTGGCGGAAATGTCCATTGCACGTGGTGTGGTCACTCGAGCACAGGTCGCTCGGATGCGTGAGAAAGATCTCTTGCAACTCATTTTCTTTCCTGGGTTTTCTACGCTATCCACAACCACACATGTCTCCGGACGCGGGGTCGGCTTGGATGTGGTGAAAACCAATCTTAAAAAAGTCGGGGGAAGCATAGATGTTTCGACTAAATGTGAACAGGGTACCACATTTAAACTCAGCGTCCCGTTAACTCTGACAATTATTCCTGCATTGATGGTGCAGGTTGTTCAGGAACGTTTTGCGATACCTCAGGTTCATCTTCTTGAATATATTCGCGTTGATACTGAACTTGATGCTCATTCGATTGAATGCCTGCATGGGGCATGGGGGTATCGCTGGCGCGGACAACTCTTGCCTCTCATTTATTTACGTACAGTATTGAATTTAGACTCTTCAACTACAGAGAGAATACCAGAGCCGCATTATTCAGACGTAGCTAATATTGTGGTGCTTCAGGCTGGTCGGCATCGTTTGGGTGTGGTCGTGGATACCGTTGATGATATTGAAGAGATTGTTGTCAAACCACTTGGGAAACCTCTGAAAGGTTTAGATGTCTACGCGGGGATGACCATCATGGGTGACGGGCGTGTCGCCCTGATATTAGATGTCATGGGACTGACTCGTGGTGCGAACCTTGTTTTCGGTCAGAATGAGGAGTTCCCTATTGTACCGTCAGAGCATGATCAGAAACAGGCCACGACAGAGAAGTTACAGTCATATATCTTAACAAAAGTTGGTATGGATGGTTGTGTGGCCATACCTGTAGACAGAGCCATGCGAATAGCAGAAGTCAAGAAACACCTCTTGGAAATGGTTGAAGCGCAAGAAGTCGTGCAGTACCAACATCAGATGGTTCCGGTTGTTCGAATATCTTCAATTTTGTATATGAACAGAAAATCATTATCAGATGAACGTGAGGTCTACCAGATTGTTTTCATGGAAAAAGAGGGAAAGCCTGTGGGAGTTATTGTCGATCACATTAGTGACATTGTTCAGATCCCAATCGATGTTCAAACATCATCATCGCGTCCTGGAATTTTGAGCTCAGCGATAATTCAGGGAAACGTCATCGATCTGTTGGATGTCGATTTTGTCATGAATACCAGAATAGATAAAACCAGTATGCCCTTGGTTTCTGAATGTCAGGAGTCGTGAATGAAGCCAGAGACACAACAGTTTTGTACATTCAAAGTCAATGATTGGTCTTTTGGTGTTGATGTCCGTGACGTTCAGGAAGTCATTCGTGATCAAGTGATGACCAATGTTCCATTGGCTTCAGATGTGATTTGTGGACTCATGAATCTCCGAGGACAGGTGGTCACAGTTCTTGACCTTCGGCGTCGATTCGAGTTGAACGATTCTTCTTTAGATCGTTCTCCCATGAATGTCGTTATTCGAATCGATCGTGAGTTCATCAGTCTCCTTGTCGAGGAAATCGGTGAAGTCGTAAAAGTTCCTGATGAAGCGATTGAACCTCCACCTTCAACCATTGATAAGAAGGTTCGAAGATTCATCTCTGGAGTGTATCGATTCGATAATCACATGTTGCAAATTTTGGACTTAGAAAAAATCATTAACCTTTCTCATAACCAAAAAATGTTAGCGTGAAATTCCGTGAGTTCTCAGTCGAAAATTTAAAGTGCACAATACAGTGTCCATATGAAGCCGGAGAGTCATCAAATGTGATCACGTGCTGTGATGACATGGTATTTGAATAGGAGAAGAAAAGATGAGTCGAGTTGAGAAATCTGCACGCCATTTTGGTATTACAGCAAAACTCATTGGTCTGTGTGTCATATTCGGAATTATCCCAATGACGGCCATCGGATGGATTGGATTTGAGGCGGCTCATGATATGGAAGAGGAGGTCGGGAAAAAGTTTCAGGTTATCGCCAAAACGATTGCTGACAAAATTGATCGTAATCTCTTCGAACGATATAACGATGTTCAAGCCTTTGCACTCAATGAATTGGCGCAATCACACATGCATTGGGGAAGTCCAGCCATCGCACAGGATGTGACGAAAGCCATGAATCACTATGTGGCCACTTATGGCGTCTATTATCTCACGATCATGGTTGATACAGCGGGGTACCCCATTGCTGTGAATTCGAAAGATGCTGGAGGATACCCAATTCCCACTGCACACCTTCTCAAAAAGAATTATCGAGCGACTCCTTGGTTTCAAGCTATGTCAAGGAAAGACTATACCGAAAAGATGGCATTTACCGCACCTGGGAATGATCGGTTAACAGGGACGTATATTGAAGATGTGCATATCGATACAGACGTGAAAGATGTCTATGCCGGCGACGATGGATTGACGATCGGGTTTTCCGCACCAGTGTTTGACCAAGAGGGAAATGTTATTGCGTATTGGAGTAATCGGACCAAGTTTGCACTCGTCGAACAGATTATTCAAGATGCGTATCAGGAATTGAAACATGAAGGATTTTCGAGTGCGGAATTGACGGTCTTAGACGGTCAAGGTCGAGTTCTTGTGGATTATGATCCGGTCGGACATGGAACCGAAGAGATCGTTCATGATTTGAAAAACGTGATTCTCAAATTAAATTTAGCGCAATCTGGAGTCAACGTTGCACAGAAGGCCGTGGCCGGGCATTCTGGTTACGAAAACGCTTTACATGCACGTAAACAAATAGTTCAAGCTGCGGGGTATACTCATTTGCAGGGAGCTTTGGGGTATCCGGGAATGAATTGGGCTGTCCTGGTCCGGACTTCAAAAGAGCAGGCCGCAATCACATCGACACAACTCAAAACTTCGATCATGATAACGGGAGCCGTGTGTTTGTTCCTCATGCTGCCGCTAGCGTGGTGGATTGGTCATAAGGGGACCGAGCGAGTCAAACACATTCAATATGTCGCTAAAAAAATGACGGAAGGAGACTATAGCGTTCGCGTACACAATCGGTCTTTAGACGAAGTGGGAGATCTGGGAAAGACATTTAATCATATGGCCGAACAGATTCAGAATAGTACAAGAGAAATGTCTCGTATGAACTCAATTGTGGAGCAAGCGCCTATCAATATTATGTACGTCAATCGTGAATGGACGATTCAATATATGAATCCAGCTTCGAACAATACCTTGAAAAGGATTGAATCTTATTTTGCATTCACAGCTGACCAGATGATTGGTCAACCCATTGAGACGTTTCATCAAGACTCTGATTATCAACAATGGCTTTTGGATAATCAAAAAAATCCTCCAAGTCCCACTCAGATCCAAATCGGTCCTGAAATTTTAGAAATTCTGAGGAGTCCAATTTATGACAATTTTCAACAATATCTTGGAGCGATGGTGTCCTGGAGCATCATTACTCAAAAGTTGGCTGTTGAACGTCAGATCAAAGACACGGCAGCGTATGAGAAGGAGCAAGCGGAAAAGTTGAAGGAAGGGGTCGCGGAAATCGCTTCTATTGCGATGACCTTAGCCAGTGCCGCAGAAGAATTGAATGCGGTGAGCAGTCAAATAGGAGGCAAAGCCGAAGAAACTTCGAGTCAGGCTCATATTGTATCAAGTGCCGCAGAAGAAGTGAGTAAAAACATTCAATCTGTGGCGATCGGTTCGGAAGAAATGAGTGCGAGTATTCAGGAGATTTCGAATAATACGAACAACTCTGCACGCGTAGCGGCAGAGGCCGTGAGGGCTGCGGAAACGAGCAATGCGACGGTCGCGAAGCTTGGTCAAAGTAGTGCAGAAATTGGAAGTATTATGAAAGTGATTACTTCGATTGCAGAGCAGACGAATCTCTTAGCCTTGAATGCCACGATTGAAGCCGCACGAGCCGGTGAGGCAGGGAAAGGCTTTGCTGTTGTGGCCAACGAAGTCAAGGAACTTTCAAAAGAAACAAAACAGGCAACGGAACATGTCAGTCATATAATTGACATGATACAAACAAACACCAAGGACGCGGTGGAAGCCATTGGTCAAATTAGTGAAATTATTCAGCAAGTTCATGATTTTCAAAACACCGTTGCCAGTGCAGTTGAGCAGCAAACCGTGACGACCAACGAAATGAGTCGCCATGTGTTCGAAGCCTCAAAAGGTGGAGCCGCGATCGCAAGTAATATTGCTCAAGTGGCCCAGGCCGCGACCAGTACGAATAAAGGTACACAACAAACAAAAGCGGCTGCCGAAGAGTTGGCACAAATGGCAGCGAATCTTCAATTGGTCGTAGGTAAGTTAACGTAGCATGGATTGCGCAATATATGTGTCAATGAATAAGTGGAATTGCCCAAATGAGCAAATTCGTTGAGGGAGGTCTGTATGAAGGCGTTAGTCATTGATGATTCAAAGGCCATGAGAATTATTCTGAAGCAAATTCTTGAGTCGATTGGAGGAAAGATTGAAGAAGCAGAGAGCGGGAAGGAGGGCATCGAAAAGTTGAAAATGATGGAGCAACCCGATGTTGTGTTAGTTGATTGGAATATGCCTGAAATGAACGGATTGGATTTTGTTCGAGCTATACGATCTGAAGGTCCTTATCGAAACACTCCGGTGATGATGGTGACAACAGAAGCTGAGGCCTCTCAAATAGAAAAAGCTTTGGTGGCTGGTGCGAATGAGTATGTCATGAAACCGTTTACGAAAGATGTCATAGAGGAAAAGCTGAAGTTACTTGGCATCAAGTAATTGGTCTGGAGATCACTAATCACATACGGGAACTTCACCTTGCGCTTGATACATTATGGAATGTAGAGAAGCAGACAAATGTACGGACATGTCTAAAATTCGTGTCTTAATTGTTAATGGTGCAGTGTTTATGCGTCGCATCATATCTGATGAAATCAAGCAAGACGAAGAATTAGAAATTGTCGGAAATGTTGCGAATGGAAATATTGCGTTGTCACTAATTGAGCATGTGACCCCAGATGTGGTGAGTATGGATATTAACATGTCCGCCGTGGATGGAATCGCGGTGATAGGAAAAATCCGAAATCGTTACCCACATCTTCCCATTATTATGTTCAGTACGTTAAGTCAGCGTGCCGCACGTGATACGCTTGAAGCGTTATCGTGCGGAGCCAATGATTATGTCGCGATTCCGATAAATAGCCAGCGTGTGGCAATCGCGAGGGAACGAGTACGAGAAGAACTGATCCCTAAAATTAAATCTCTCTGTTCCAAATCTCGTCATTCAGCACCGTCTGTGCCTAGCTTACCCCAAGAGTTCATCGTCCCGTCAACCATTTCAGTTGAGAAGGCGACGCGACAGACACGTGTGGACGTGTTAGCCATTGGTGTCTCAACTGGAGGTCCAAATGCCTTGGCAGAAGTGCTTTCGCGGCTTCAAAAGGATTTTCCTGTTCCCATTGTCATCGTTCAACATATGCCACCAATTTTTACCAAAAGTTTAAGCGAACGATTGTCGTTAAAATGTGCCATGCCTGTTCACGAAGGTATCGCTGGGAAGTCTTTACTTCCGGGGCATGCCTGGATAGCGCCTGGAAACTACCACATGACTGTGGTGCGAAAAGGTTGTCGAGTTGAACTGGCGATCAATCAAGGACAACAGGAGAATTCTTGTCGTCCGTCTGTGGATGTCTTATTTCGTTCAGTGGCTCGAGTCTTTGGCCAGAGTGCCTTGGCGCTTATTCTCACTGGAATGGGAAGAGATGGTCTTCGTGGCTGTAAAATGATTCGAGTAAAAGGTGGTCAAATCCTTGCTCAAGATGAATTGAGTAGTGTGGTGTGGGGGATGCCTGGTGCTGTGGTTCATGCCGGTCTGGCTGACAACGTTCTCCCACTTTCAGAAATGGCGAGTGAGATCCAACGACGGGTTCAGATGGAACGTTCCGAGTCCACGGTGCAAAGTCACCTGACAACTTCATGAAATAGCGTTATCTTAGGATTCTAGTATCTATATGTCCCAATCCCTTTCCGAAACTGAGCTGCAATTTGTTCGTGAGCTTGTGCGAGAGCATTCGGCCATTGTGCTTGAGCCCAAAAAAGAATATTTAGTTCGAGCCCGACTTCAACCTCTTGTTAAAGAGGAAGGACTCGCGTCGATCTCTGATCTTGTCCGTCAGTTACGCCACACTTCGTATGGGAAACTTCACCGGCGTGTGATTGAAGCCATGACCACGAACGAAACAAGTTTTTTTCGTGATCTCACACCTTTTGAAGCGTTACGAGATGGGGTGCTTCCGGAATTAATAAAAAAACGTGAAGAGAGCAAATGTTTGAATATCTGGTGTGGGGCAAGCTCCAGTGGGCAGGAACCCTATACCATGGCGTTAGTGATCCGGGAAGCACTTCCGGAGAGTGATGTGTGGAAGATTAAATTCTTTGCGACTGATATTTCCACGGCAATGCTCCTTCGTTGCCAGGAAGGGAAATACAACCAGATGGAAGTCAATCGTGGCCTTCCTGCAAAGATGTTACTGAAATATTTCTCGCAAGAAGGTCTGAGTTGGTATGTGAAGGAAGAGCTTCGAAAGATGATTGAGTTTAAGACCATGAATTTGGTGGGAACGTGGTTGCCATTTCCGAAACTCGATATTGTGTTTTTACGGAATGTGCTTATTTATTTTGATGTCGAAACCAAAAAGAAGATCTTAGCCAAAATTCGAGATCATCTGAGCCCTGATGGGTACTTATTTCTAGGTGGATCAGAAACCACTCTCAATCTTGACCACGCGTTTGAACGAGTATCGATCTGTGGGACTTCGTGTTATCGGCTTCGTTCGGTGTAGAAGGATGCAGATGACATTCATTTGTTGTGAAGAAGCATTCGGTCATTGGGCTTACACGGGCGAGTGCATGACGATTCACCTACCAAAGACAACTGATGTGCGTAACGGTGTGACAACAACCGTTACGCAAGATTTTCCAAAAGAAGGAGTGTGTGTGAAATGAGTGATATGCCTTGTCGTCGAGAATTTACTCGAGTAGATGTGAATCTGGAAGCGGAGTTGCAATCGGGTGGCCCCAAGCGTATTAAAGGTTGTCTGAGTGACATTAGTCTCAATGGACTTTATCTCGAGTGCACCGAGCAACTTCCAATGAATTCAGACTGTCAGGTCGCGTTGATACTGGATGGAGGGATTGGAGATCTCTGTATTCACGCGACAGGTATCGTCGCACGCGTGGATGACTCAGGGATTGCGATTCGGTTTACGCATATTCTTGGAGAAGAAAGTTTAGCTCATCTTCGTAACCTCGTCATGTTCAATAGCCATGACCAGGTTCCACACGTGGAACAGGAAATTCATGAACATATTGGTCTTAAGCCAAAAGATTAAGTTCTGAAAAGACCTTGTTCTTTGTTCGTAGAAATACGTGCGTTTTCTTCCATCCCATAGACCTTTTACTAAACTTTTGTGTTTGTTGTCCGATAACAAGAATAGGTTTTGACCGTGTGTGTTGTAGTGACGATATCGAGGTTTTAGAAATCCACGTTTTCGTGTTTGATACTTTTGAGATGTTCTATAGTGTAGAGGAGGGTAAGATGCAAATTACTGAACAGCAAGAGGATTCAGTTGTGGTTCTTGAATTAGAAGGTCGGTTCGACTTTGGCGCAAGAAAGGTCTTTAAGGATGCGGTCGAACGACTCCAAAAAGAAGGGTGTTCACATATTATTATTAATATGGAACATGTCTCATTTGTTGATAGTTCGGCCTTAGGATTATTGGTTATCGCGCATCAAAATTTGAAAGTCAAACATGCACAGTTAAGTCTAGTGAATCCGCAACCATATGTTCGGCAAGTGTTAGATCTTGCGAATGTCCCCAAAATGGTTCAAATATTTCCTACACTCCTAGACGCTAAGCGTGTATCTTCGAGTCCTGCGCCGGTCAGCTCGTAAGGTCGTTGCTGCCGTTTTCTGACAGTATGATTCATACGAACTACTTACTGATCGTGGGTTTAATACGTCTAAGATTTTATGACGAAGGCCTCATCTCCTCCTGTCCGCCCTCCTACTGCCTCCACGACGAAACGGATAGCCACGAGCCAGCTTAAGTCTGGAATGTTTTTAGTTGGCGTCTATCAGTCTTGGTGGAAATCTCCATTTTTCCGACATAACCGTCTGCTCAAGACACAAAAAGAAGTTGACCTTCTTCTCAAGTCTGATGTCAGGGAAGTCATGATTGATCCTTCCCGAGGATTGGATGTGAGTGAAGAGCATGGAGGGCAATCTGATGAGTCTCATGCTGCGGCTCAACCACCAGAGGTTGATGGTGTTTCACGTAAAGAAAGGTCTCTGGAAGGAGATATGCCCTCTTCTTCGCCACTTTCTCCGCAAGAAGCCTCGCTGAAAGTCAAACACGATGCCATGATCGCTATGGAAAGTGTGTTTGAAGGCGTGAAAACTGGAGCAAGCATTGATCATCCCAAACTTCAACAGACAATGCAGGCACTCTTAGAACAGGTATTCGCTCAGGAACAAGCAATGTCTGAAGTGTATTTGATGCAAAATCTCCAACAATTCGACAAGACTTTATACGGTCATGTTGTTGATGTGGCGATACTTTCACTCATGGTTGGTATTCAACTTGGATTGAATGAAAAGGCCTTGGAAGTTCTGGCTCTCGGCGGATTGCTTCATGATATTGGGCATATCCGAATCCCGCGTAACTTGCTAAGACGAAAACATGAGTTAGCAGGACATGAACAAGTGATTTTTGAACGTCATGTCGAACGCGGTCTGGCCATCCTAGAGCAATGTCCATCGATTTCATCTGACGTGCAACGAGTGGTGGCAGAACATCATGAACGGCAAGACGGGTCTGGTTATCCCTACCACAGAACAGCTGATGAGCTGTTAATTCTTAGTGATATTATTGGATTTATCGATCAATTGGATGCTCTTGTGAGTCACTGGGGTCCTCCACCAGATCTTCCAACCGTGTTAGCTATTCGAAAGCTGTACATGGCTGCCAAAGGTGGAAAATTGCGCACAGAGTCTGTTGAAGCCCTTATTCGTTGTTTTGGCGTCTATCCACTCGGAAGTCTTGTCAGTCTGTCAACAGGTGAACGGGCTGTGGTTGTTAAATCAAATTCTCTCGAACGGTTAAAGCCAATAGTGAATATCATTAAGGATCAACAAGGAAATTTCTACGATCCCCCTTTCATCGAAGATCTAGCCTTAGCTCATCCATCCGCACGAGAACGGGTGATTCTTGATATTCTTAATCCTATGAGTGAAAAGATTGATATTAGGAAGTACTTTTCCACGATTACATAAAAGTTCTACAAGATGAATAATCCTACTTCGTCCGACAATCAGCAATTTGAATATGAATATCGTCGACAAGTTTCGATGAATCATGCCTTATTGAAAGCACTTACGGTGGGAGTTTGTGTGATCAATGAATCTGGTCAGATCGAGATGTTGAATGATGCTGGGTGCCGTATGTTGAGATGGAGTGAGGCAGCAATTCGTGGTAGGAACGCTCATGAAGTTTTTGAATGCCTTGTCCATGAATCGGAGCAGGATGTGGGCTCTTGCCCTGTTAGCAGATGTGAACAAATCCATTCAATCGTG
This sequence comes from Nitrospirales bacterium, assembly GCA_021603905.1. Lineage (GTDB taxonomy): Bacteria > Nitrospirota > Nitrospiria > Nitrospirales > UBA8639 > JAGQKC01. The sequence continues at coordinate 13,185 of BQIU01000040.1, read as the reverse complement.
TGGTCGCCTCGAACACGATTGCGCACTCGTTATGGCGAATGGTGTTGGGTTGAACTGTCGAGTCTCGTATTGGATGATGTTGGTGGGACAGGGGTGATGATGACATTTCGTGACCTCAGTATGGAAGTGCAATTACGAGAAGATTCGCATAAGCTAGCTTCGATTCCTGAAGAAAGTCCATTTCCGATCATCGAAGTTGATGGGACAGGTAATCTGTTGTATGCCAATGCGGCTATGATTCAATTAATGTATGAGGTGGATGATGACGATTCAGAATACTCTGCTGCATTTCCTGTGCATTTTCTTAATTTGATACAGGACTGTTTGAATACAAATACGATACGCCGAGATATCGAAGTTGATGTAGGGCAGCATCGGTATGCATGGGTGTTTAGCCCGCATCCAGCGCTAGGATTAGTTCGTGGGTTTGGTCTGGATATCTCGGAACGAAAGTTAGCCGCTGATGAGTTGTCAGCATTTGCAACGATGCTTGAATCGAAAAATCGAGAACTTGATGAAGCCTTGGTGGAGGCGGAAGCCGCGACAAAAGCCAAAGCTTCGTTTTTGGCGACGATGAGTCATGAAATTCGAACTCCACTGAATGGGGTCATCGGCATGACGGAAATGTTGTTACATTCATCCTTAACAGCGGAGCAAGTTGAATCGGTGTCATTGATTCGATCATCAAGTGAAACCCTTCTGACCATTATTAATGATATTCTCGATTTTTCCAAAATTGAAGCTGGGAAGCTTCATTTAGAAATTGTCCGTTTCGACGTTCGGCGGCTTCTTGACGAAGTCCTGGATGTATTTGCTCAACGAGCCCACAAAAAAAATCTAGATTTGGCTTGTGTCGTTCATCCTGATGTGCCTGAAATACTCATTGGCGATCCGAATCGTCTTCGCCAAATTCTCACAAACTTTATTGGGAATGCGATAAAATTCACCGATCATGGAGAGGTTCTGGTCGGAGTGGAACGGACAAGTCATGAGAATGTCGCGACAGCGAGTGAGGTGTCAGCCGAGAAATCTCCTAATACGGTAGACCAACCTTCATTGCTGACTCCTGTGAATATTCTTTCTGCTTCACCTTGTTTGTCTTTACGGTTTTCAGTCAGTGACACGGGAATTGGCATATCTGAAAAGGCACATCCGCAATTGTTTCAAGCGTTCTCTCAGGCCGATGTCTCCACGACGAGAAAATACGGCGGAACTGGTCTGGGATTGGCTATCTCCCGTCAGCTTGTTGAGTTGATGCAAGGTGTCATTGGTGTCGACACCGCTGAAGGGGGAGGCTCGATATTCTGGTGTCAGATCCCTTTTAAAGTGGATGCTGAGGGTGCTTCACCCAAGGTTGTGCATTCTTTTCTGCTCAAAAAGTCTCGTGTCTTATGCGTTGGTTGTCCTTCTGCCACTTTGAAAATGCTTCAAGGTATGTTTCTGGAGTTAGAGGTGAGGTGGGCGAGCACGGTAGATTGCACGCAAGCTCGTTCATGGTTACGTGCGGGTACAAAGGACTCGCAGCCGTATACCACAGTGTTGATTGATTCCCTCCTTTCTGATTCGTATCGAGAAAGGTTTATCAATGCGGTGAAGTCGGACCCACTTCTCCAGTCTGTTCAATTTGTCCGTCTTGTGTCGCGAGGGCTGCCGATGTCTGATCGAACCGGCACTGATGTGGTGGGTGATTCCATATTGACTAAGCCGGTGCATCGTGCTCAATTAATCCAATGCCTGGAGAAGACGAGAGAGCATTCTCCAGCGCTTCATGATCTTTCGAATGACACGTCTGAAATATTACCTATATTTTCGGGCCTATCGGTATTAGTCGCAGAAGATAATTTAGTGAATCAAAAAGTCGTATCTTGGGCACTGAAGAAAATCGGGTGTCATGTCACATTGGTCGGAAATGGTCGTGAAGCTCTAGAAGCGAGTGCGGGTGGAGGCTATGATGTCGTCTTCATGGATTGGCAAATGCCTGAAATGGATGGATTGGAAGCGACGCGTGCGATTCGCGCGCGTGAAGCGCTAGACAAAGAACAAGCGACGAGCGACGAGCAACGAGACACCTCTCACGTGCCGATCATCGGTATGACGGCCAACGCTATGAAAGGCGATCAAGAGCAATGTTTGCATGCAGGAATGGACGATTATATGGCGAAACCCATTCGTGCTCATCAGCTCATGGCCATGCTTCGTAAATGGAGGCCGAAGTTTCAGGTATCGGTGTCGATGGGTTCTGAGGTGATGGAAGGTTCTGTGGCTACGCTGGATGTGACTCAGACGACAATGGGCATACCGTCAATGGACTCTCAAGTCCCGATGATTCATGAAGATACTTCTGTCGTCTATGATGTGAAAAAAGCCCTCGAGGGGTTAGATGGTGATTGGGCGCTGCTGAAGAGCCTGGTGATAATTTTTCTTGATTCGGGCCCTAAGGTTATGCGATTGATTCACGCTGCCTGTGATGCACAAGCGTATGATGTGCTCTGGAATCATGTCCATCAACTCAAAGGTTCATTAGGAGCATTGCATGCTCTTGATGCGGCCAATGCATCTGCACGCTTGGAAAAGGTTGCTCGTTCTCGCGATAGTCAAGCTTTAGACCGCGCGTACGCAGACCTCGCGCAACAATTTAATCGTTTGCTTCCTGCACTACGAACCCTCGTGTCTTAAGAGAGTATCGCGGATCGTGTCAGTAGTTCTTCTGTGGTTTCTCCGTAATGGTAGATGACTGTAATGGAGCGTGAATGACTATACCGTACGGCCGGGAACGAATTCTCATCGTTGATGATGAAGAATCGATTCTTGATGCCATGGCCGAAGCGATTCGTTTCTTGGACTTTTCCGTCATCACTGCGAGAAATGGCGATGATGCGTGGGAGAAGTTTGAAAAAGAACGTCCCGATGTTGTCGTGACTGACGTGCGAATGCCCCAGCGAGATGGTCTCACGCTGACAACTCAAATTAAAGCCTCCCAACCTTCGTGCCCCGTGATTGTTGTCACAGGATTTGGCAGTGAACAGGCTGCTGTGGCCGCATTAAAGGCTGGCGCGTCAGACTATCTGGTGAAGCCTTTTCAACTCAGCGAGCTTCGGAATGCTGTTGATCGAGCCTGTTCACTCTTGCGGGCCCGGTGGGCTGATGAGTATGTGCAGGCCATTATAGATGATATCACGAGTCATCTCGTGATTAATAATCTTCCCGAGATGCTCGGAAGCGTCGTGAATCTCGTCATCAGATCCATGGTTGGATCTCTTTCTGGGCAACAATTGCTCAGTGTTCGAGTGGCGTTACACGAATTACTGATGAATGCCATTGAGCATGGGAATTTACATATTACCCCTGAAGAGAAAATGCGTGCGCTAATGGACGATAATTATGAACAATTATTGCAAGTGCGCCGAGAGGATTCTAAATATAAAAAACGACGAGTTCGACTCTCATACACACATGATGTGAACTTGGGAAAAGTTGACATTCGAATCGTTGATGACGGTGACGGATTCGAGTGGGAAAAGTTATTAGGCCGAGATGTTCAAACATTGCCTCAAACCGCAAGGTCAGGACGTGGCATTTTCTTGGTTCAAACCCTTGTTCCGAGTGTGATGTACCATGGAAAGGGCAATGAGGTCACCTTTAGCATGTCTCACACAAGTGTTCGACAATAAATTCAAACAATTGTGGTGTAGTTTCTTCTAAAAGTTCTCAAGTTTATGAACATTCGCTCCGATACGAAAAGCATTAGCAACCATATGCAACGAGGTATCCTCATGAATGATTTGCTCACGTTACACGAAGTTTCTACATTTTTAAAAGTTCCGAAGTCAACGATCTACAAACTGGCGCGTGAACGACGGCTGCCTGGTCATAAAGTTGGCAAACACTGGCGTTTTGTCAAAGAAGAAATTGAAGCGTGGGTTCAAAATGCTGGAATTGAAGAGGCTGTTGGTGCCGTGCATCAGAATGGTTCACATGATCGATTTAGCTTGAACTAAACAGCGTGGAACGTGGATTGCGGACTTTTTGAGTTCTAGTTGATCGTGACATGGCTGATGATCTATCTGTTTCGTCTTTCCATCCTGTCTTCATAACCTGATTCGAGCGAGGGCTTATCAAGCCCTCGCTGAATACCCTCCAGTGTATTCCGATGTGATCCTCATTAGAACAAAATGAAATCTGTGTGCCGTCTACAAGTTTGATTTCTGATTGACCCGTGATGCCTTTCCCCAAGTTCACGAGGCAGGATTGAATCACCTGACTGGAATGATGGCTATTCATTTGAACAATATCCAGACAGGTGGAGATCTTGTGATGGAAAAGCATTTCTCATCTCTCTGGAGGTGCTCCCGTGGTTCTTCTGACATGGATGGGTGACCTTTGGGAAAGCATTGTCAATATTGCTTTATGTGAAGATCCAGTGTTCGAACTATTCTCAAACTGTTGCTTAAGAAAAGCGATATATTTACCGATCCTCAACATAAGGTTCACTATCTTTACGAAAGCGAAAAGTATTTTTACGTTTCATTTTTTTGGCGATTCTCGTTACTAGGAAGTTGACCGGTATTGGAAGGGAGCCTGGATGACATGGGGTCTGGCAGGGTGGAGTTGTGGGAAGGAAATATGTATGTCATGACTTGAGAAGTCTTCTCCGTGTGCGAATGTCCATAAAGAAAATACTGCATGAGATGAAAGAATGAAAAGTGTCAGACTGAACGGGAATAATAGCGTCCGTGCTCACCTGTGTTTTCAGTCTGTTCAAGATATCACGAGTTAAAGAAGGAGGGATGTGATCATGCTAGACACGAGTATGAAGGTGTTAGTTGTCGATGATATGTCAACGATGCGTCGTATTGTAAAAAATGTGTTGAAGCAAATTGGCTACTCAGATATTGCTGAAGCGGAGAACGGCCAGGATGCACTCACGAAACTCAAGGCTGGAGGATTTGGCCTTGTCGTATCTGATTGGAATATGCCGGTGATGCCTGGCATTGAGCTATTGCGTAATGTGCGAGGTGATGCCAATCTGAAGTCGCTTCCCTTCCTGATGGTGACGGCTGAAGCGCAAAAAGAAAATATTATTGAAGCGGTGCAAGCCGGTGTCAGTAACTATGTCGTGAAGCCGTTTACGGCTGAAGCCCTTCAAGAAAAATTGGAAAAGATTTTTGCGAAAAAGTCCTAATGCTGATTCCCCTGGTCGTGATGCCGGTATAGGTCGTAGCCAATAAAGGAGATCACTATGTTAGTAGATCGAGGCTTTGAAGACACAAATGAGCCGACAACGGAAGAACCCGACCAGTCTATTTATGATGAATTGGGAGAGTTGACAAAATATGTGGAAATGATGACCCGTACAATTGGGGAGATGGAAGTTCCTGTGGCTTCAACATCTGATCAGTTGCCGGATGCGACGGCTCACTTAGGAGAGTTGGCGAAGATTACAGAAGAAGGCACGCACAAAGTCATGACGATTACTGAAGAAATGACGGAAAATCGGGAGCGGTTGAAGGCGATGGTGCAGAATATGGAAGGAGCTACGCCGGACGAAATGACCAAGAAGCTTAAAATGATGTCTACGCTATTGGACGCAGATGAAGTCCGTATTACCAATATTACCGTTGCTCTTGGTTTTCAAGACATCGTCGCTCAACGGGTGGCAAAGCTTGTGACGGTACTCGATGAAGTTCAACACAAGTTATTAAAACTTGTCGTGGTGTTTGGCCTACAACACAAGAAGGGTCAAACCAAAAAAGAAGGACGAGGGTACGACATGTTGCATCAACTTGAGGCTTCGAAAAATACGGCACTCAAGCAAGACTTTGTGGATGACATTCTTTCAGAATTCGGATTTAACTGAAGAGCGGGAAATGTGGATAGTAAGGATCGACGGTTTTTATGAAAACATCTTCTCATAGTATGTTGTGACGCCTTACTCTTCACTGACAATACGGAGTTTTTGATGAATGATGAGATGAAAGAAATTTTGAATGATTTTCTGGCCGAAGGTTCCGAAATGTTGGAAGCTCTTGATCAGCATTTCGTGAAGCTGGAGGCCGATCCAAGCAATGCCGACTTGTTGAATGAAATATTTCGTGCCATGCATAGCATGAAAGGGTCTGCAGGATTTCTTGGATTTAGCAATTTAGTTGAAGTGGCTCATCAGGGTGAGAGTCTTTTGAATAAATTGCGTCAAGGCGAAATCGATGTATCTCCTTTCATTATCGATATCATTCTCGAGGCCGTTGATGTTGTGAAACTGCTACAAGAAGATATTCGAGATACCGGAGAAGATACGCATGTTGATACCAGTATGATCGTGAATAAGTTAACTCTGACGATTGAAAGCTCTCCGGTTCTTGGTGCCGAGCGTTTCAATGCTGCCGTGACAGACGAAGCGAGTTTGTCGAGTGCCAGACCCGCTTCGCTGCTTGCTGACGATTCTTCATCTGAAGTGAAAGTGGAAAATGTCAGTGAATCTTCTGATGAGACTTGTCCCATTGAATCCTCCACATGTGTGAATATTGAAGAGTCTAGTAACGCGTCGGGGGTGAGTTCTAATACAGCATCACGAGAGCCTGAACCAGAAGCTGATTTGTCAGTCATGTTGAATAAGATCAAGGATGTGACCAGTCGTTCTATTCAGGCGGCGAAGCCTGCTCAGGGGAAAACGAATACAGGAAAAGAAGAAGATCAGACTGTGCGTGTTGAAACGCGACGTCTTGATCACGTGATGAATCTGGTTGGAGAGCTTGTCTTAGGTCGTAATCGATTAATGAAGTTAGGCTTTGGTCTTGAGGAGCAGTTTGAAAATGAACCCCATGTTCGTGAGTTAGGGTTAACATTAGCTCAATTGAATCTTGTGACATCCGATCTGCAGCTGGCCGTCATGAAGACACGTATGGTGCCAATTCGTAAAGTGTTTGCAAAGTTTCCACGTCTTGTCCGTGACGTTTCGAATAAACTGGGCAAGCAGGTTCGTCTGGAATTGTTGGGTGAAGATACTGAAGTTGATAAGTCGGTTGCCGATGAACTTGGTGATCCTTTAGTCCATTTAGTTCGAAATTCAATGGATCACGGATTAGAAACCGCATTGGACCGGCGTGATGCCGGAAAAACATCCGAAGGATATGTCCGACTTGCGGCTTCACAAGAAGGCAATAGTATTGTAATACGAATTGAAGATGATGGTCGAGGGCTTCAAGTCGAAAAAATTAAGGCCAAGGCCCTTGAACGCGGCCTTGTGAGTGAAGCCGATCTGACATCAATGGGACCTCGAGAGATGATGAATCTTATTTTTCTCCCGGGATTCAGCACGGCAGATCAAGTCAGTGATTTATCTGGTCGTGGCGTAGGCATGGATGTGGTTCGTACCAATATTAGTCGGATGAACGGCAGCATTGAATTAGATTCAGAGCCGGGGCATGGTAGTCGCGTGACGATTAAACTTCCGTTAACGGTTGCCATTATTCAAGCCCTGATGGTTGAAGTGGAGTGTTGTACATTCGCGATTCCATTGGCCTCCGTCATTGAAGCCGTCAAGGTGACGAAAGAAGAGATTAAAACGATCAATGGGCAAGCAGTATTAAATCTTCGAGAGCGTATTCTTCCACTTATTCATCTTTCAGAGAAGTTTCAAATTCCTTGTTCGTCTTCACCTGAAGAATGTTATGTCGTGGTGATTGCCATCGGAGAACGATATTTTGGTGTCGTGGTCGATCGGTTGCGAGCGCAAGAAGAAGTGGTCATTAAATCGTTAGGCGAGTTTTTGTCTGAAGTGAAGGGTGTGGCGGGTGCAACGATCACTGGGGATGGCAAGGTGGTCTTGATTCTGGATATGGCCGATCTCGTCGAAGAAATACGTGGTGCCGCGTTGGCAATGATGGGATAAGCGATTGATGATACCTACGGCAGTAATATGAACGGGAAGGCTGTAGGAAGATCAAAAGATATCTTAAGACGGCTCGTGGTACGTCTCACATTTGACGCCTGACGATTTTCATAGGGAGTACACGCATGTCGAAATGGATGGCGGAAATTGATCAACGGACGAGATTGGCTGGAGCCAATAAGATGGAACTGTTGATGTTTCATCTTGGAACCGATGAAATTTATGGGATTAACGTCTTTAAAATTCGTGAGGTCATGAAGATTCAACCGATGACGAAAATTCCAAATTCTGATTCCCGAATCTTAGGCATTGTGAATCTTCGTGGTGAAAATATTGCGATGGTCGATCTCAAGCAAGCAATTGGGTTAGGTACGTTGGACCACGAAGGCGCCAAACTGATTATTACGGAATATAACGATCAGAAGCAGGGATTTCTCGTGTCGGGCGTTGATCGGATTATTCGAATGTCTTGGGAACGTATTCATACTCCGCCGCCCATGCTGCATTCCAGTCGTCAAGGCTCTGTCACAGCAGTGACCAAGTTAGACGATGGTCGCATGGTCTTGATTCTTGATGTCGAAAAGATTCTCATTGAATTGCATCCGACATTATATGATGACATGTATGGAAGAGTCGAAGTGTTTCCTGGATTGACGGGTAAGCGTCTTCTTATCGCCGATGACTCCTTGGTGGCACGGAAACAAATTGCCAAGACGTTAGAGCGCTTAGGGGTGGTATGGGAGGAAACCTGTACGGGAAAAGAAGCCTTGAATCGATTACGAGCATTCGCTCAAGATGCGGAGGCAACAGGACAGTCATTGGCCACGTATATTGATGCATTATTGACAGACATTGAAATGCCGGAAATGGATGGATTTTCTCTGACTAAGCACATTCGTCAAGACCCTCGTTTTGCTGGATTGCCTATTTTAATGCATTCTTCGTTGTCGGGTAGTTGTAATCTTGATAAGGGCAAATCTGTTGGGGTGACAGATTTCGTGACAAAATTTGATCCAAATGTGTTACGGGAAAAATTGATTCAACATGTTGCAACGTCGGGTGGGTAAGCCCGCGACGTTGTGACGATTAAGGGGAAACGATGAAGGTTTCAATGTATCGCATTTCAACGTGGACGTTAACCTCCAAATTGGTGGTTCTCCTCATTGTTTTTGCCATGATTCCCATGATTGTCGTGGCCACGATCGGCATATTTGCGAGCCATCAAATTGAGGATGTCGTGGGCAAACGTTTGGCCAGTATGGCGCTTGGGTTAGGTGATAAAATCGATCGGAGTCTTTTTGAACGATATAGTGATGTCCAGGCATTTACGCTGAACCATGTGGTCCAGGAACGAGAGTCTTGGTATCAGACAAATGAGGCGAATAACGCAATCGCTCGGACCATGAATGTGTATACCGCGAATTATAAAATATATTCATTGTCTATTTTGGTTGATTTGCAAGGAAATGTCATCGCGGTCAATAGCCGTGATCGTCATGGGGAACCGATTGATTCCGCATTCCTGTATACAAAAAACTATCGCAATAGTTCATGGTTTGAAGCGTTGGGACAAGGTATCTACACGACAGCGATGCCATTTACAGAGAGTGGAAACGACCAGTTAAACGGAACCTATATCGAAGATGTTCATATCGACAAGGATGTGCAACGTGCGTATGGGAACCCGACAATGTTGACTCTCGGATTTTCATCGCCCGTCTACCAGAATGGCGAAGTGATTGCCTATTGGTCCAATCGCATAAATTTTGAAGCCATTGGAAATCTCATTCAGCAAGCTTATTTAGAATTGGAAGCCTCGGGGTATCCGTCTGCAGAATTAACGGTGTTGGATGGTAAAGGGCATGTGATTGTTGATTATGATCCCAGTACACAAAAGACAAAAAATATTGTGAATAATTTTGACATTCTTTTCTCGTTAAACCTTGTTGAGTATGGTATGCCGGCAGCACAACATGCCGTGAATGGTAAGACTGGGTATGATGAAGCGATGCATGCACGTAAGCGAGTCGCGCAAATCGCCGGATACACGCATTTAAAAGGTGCGCTTGGGTTCCCCGGCATGAATTGGTCAATCTTAGTTCGGGTTCCCGTCGATGAGGCGCTCGCTCAATCGCTTGGTATTCAACAAAATATTTTGATCGCTGTGTTCATCTGTTCAGTATTAGTGGTTTTGGCTGGTATTGTCATTGGTCGAAAAGTTGTCGCTCGTCTGAAGCCTATAATGGAAATTGTTGATCTTGCGTCCAAAGGAGACTTTTCACAACGAGTGTCTGTGACGACGCATGATGAACTTGGACAGATCGGCCTTGAATTCAATAAGTTTATTGATCATCTGAATCAGATCTTAAAGCAGTTTAATCACGTGGTCCAAGCTGTGGCAGCTTCATCCGAAAAACTTTCAGCGAATGGTCAAGAGGTGGCACATGCAAGTCGGGAACAGGCGAGTCAAGCGACACATGTGGCAACAGCCGTTGACGAAATGTCGGCGACGGCTGGTGAGATGGCTCGGAATGCACAGGTGCTGGCCAGTGCCGCTCAGGAGGTGAATCACTCAGCGGTGAAAGGTGGAGAGATTGTTGCGAACTCGATTCGTGGCATGGAGACGGTGTCAGCAACGATGCAAGCGTCAGCCGACCGGATTAATGCGTTGGGAATACGTTCGCAAGAAATTGGTGAAATTATTGGTGTGATTGAAGATATTGCCGATCAAACAAACCTGCTGGCATTGAATGCGGCCATCGAAGCAGCTCGTGCTGGTGAGCAAGGTCGTGGCTTTGCGGTTGTCGCTGATGAAGTCAGAAAACTTGCTGAACGAACAGGGAAGGCAACCAAGGAAATTGCCGGTGTCATTGAAATGGTACAAGTCGGGACGACTGAAGCGGTTAAATCCATGGAGTCGGGAACCGCCGAAGCACAAAATGGAATGCTCTTAGCTCGTGAGGCTGGTGAGCGATTGAAAGAAATTGTTGAAGGTGTTCAACGCGTGGCAGATATGATTCATCAAATTGCTGGATCAACTGAAGAGCAATCACTGGTTTCGGACCAAATTGCACAGAATATTCAAACCGTGGCGAGTCTTAGTCAACAAAATGAAGGCAGTGTTGGGCATGTCGCGTCGGCAACGGGTGATTTGGCACGCATGGCGTCGGAGCTTCAGGAGTCAATCGGACGTTTTCGATTAACCCACTAATTCGTATGGATGGGAAGACTTGTTGTTCTTACATGAAAGGAATTCGGGCATGAAGATCGGGATGAAGTTGGTGTTATCGCTCGGGTGCATCACGATGGTGTTGACCTTCATCTCTCTTCTTTTTCTCTACAATCAAGAGGAAAGCCGATTGTATGCCTTGCTGGAAGAACGAAGTAAAATGGTTCAGACTCAAATGGAGGTCACGCGTGCCTATATTGCCAAGAACTATGTTGGCAAAATGAAAAAATCGAGCATCGGGTCGGAGATAATGGTTGTTCGTGAACATGGAGTGAATCCTCAGGCAATCCCATTTCCGGCCACGGCCACTCAAGAAATTGGGAAAGCCCTCAGTGAGAAAGGAATTTTTCAATCCCGGCTCATCAGTGATCAACCGATGAATCCTGCCAATGCTCCAACAGACGAATTTGAACGAAAGGCTCTAGAGGCTGTTATGGCTGGTGCCGACTTCTTTTCTTCAGAAGAAATGTTGAACGGCGTGTTGACGTACCGTCGAGCGAGTGCTGATAGAGCCTCAGAGTCTGCATGTGTGAATTGCCATATTGATAAGCAAGTGGGAGATGTGATCGGTGTACTGTCGGTGTCTATGCCGATGAGCCAAGCGTACGATGATATGAAGGCCGCAATGATACGAACCGGTGGATTATTGGCGACAATTCTTGTGATCTGTGTGGCTTTTGTCTATGTGTCAATCCAAAAGCTTGTGTTAACGCCGCTCCGAAGTTTGACTGCGATCTCAAAAGATATTGCGCAAGGTCAAGGCGATCTGACGAAACGAGTTCCGATTGTGAGTCATGACGAAATTGGTGAACTGGGGCGATACTTCAATTTGTTTATTGAGAAAATTCAACGCTCGATGGGAATGGTCGCAGAAGCCACCAGTCGTATTGTCTCGTCAGCGACCGACCTTTCAGCAACTTCAGAAGAGTTGTCGCAAAGTTCGGAGGGGCAAAACTCACGGATGGTGCAGTCGACCTCTGCAGTTGAAGAGATGACGATGACCGCAAGTGAAGTCGCACGTAATTCTACGGAAGCAGCTCGCCTGGCCAAAGATACGTCAGAAACCGCTCGAACTGGGCATGAGGTCATGGTGCAAACCGTAGCTGGTATGCAGCATGTCTCCGAAGCGGTGGGACAATCATCAAATATTATCATGACGCTCGGAAAGTCCTCTGATCAAATAGGCGAAATCGTTCGTGTCATCGAAGATATTGCCGATCAGACGAATTTGCTTGCTTTAAATGCCGCGATTGAGGCGGCTAGGGCTGGGGAGCAAGGTCGTGGCTTTGCGGTTGTTGCTGATGAGGTGAGGAAATTGGCTGAACGGACCACAAAAGCGACTAAAGAAATTGGCGATATGATTCGACAGATTCAGGATGATACCAAAAAAGCCGTTGCCTCTATGGAAGATGGGACGCAACGAGTGACTGGTGGTGTGGAGTTAGCCAACAAGACCGGTGAAGCGCTTGAGACGATACAGGCCATGGTGGATCAAACGACGCAAATGATTCAACAAATTGCCGATGCGGCAGAAGAACAATCTTCTGCCACTCGGCAAATTGCTAGTGATCTCGACGCAGTAGCACAAAGTTCGAAAGAATCAACATGTGGTGTTTCTGAGTCGGCGAAGGCCAGTCATGATTTGAGCGTACTTGCCATGGAGTTGCAGTCATTAATTGGTACGTTTCGTATCTAGAGAATAGTCGATCTCTGGTGCTTGGCTGTAGATATTTTCCCAGGTCACTAGGATGCTTTGGAATCAGGTGGTAATGGAGGGTCAGGAAGCGATGTTGGTTTGTTTTCCTGTCGTTGATTCACGGTACGTTCAAGTAGACCAACCGAGTCTTTCAGGAGGTCTGCAGCGCAAGAGAGTGTGACGTGAAGTTGTTGCATGGCATCGCTCCATCGACCCTCTTTCTGCAATTCCTGGAAACGGCGATGTTGTTCTTGGAGGATCGCCTTTTTGGCATCAAGCATGAGGCGTTCAGCTTCGGTACTAGGATGACGGTTCATGGATATTTCCAATCGTTAATATAAATATTTATGATAGTAGGCAGACTATCAGAGG
>BQIU01000039.1 GCA_021603905.1 Nitrospirales bacterium | reverse complement strand
GGTTAATTAGCCTCGATCTCCAACAAACCGTTTTCCCCGTTCCATTAAATGATCAACGGCATCACGTGCGTCTTCTTTGAATTCCGTTACGCGCTCGCCCGCATCTTCTGCGAAATTTCGCAATTTTCGACGTGTTCTTGTGCCCGATTGTGGGGCCATTAATACTCCCATGCCTGTGCCAAGGACAAGTCCTGTGATGAATGCGAGTCCTCCAAATAAAACGTAACGTGTATCGTTATCCATGCGCGAAACTCCCTTCTGACTTGTTGTGAGACCTCCTATAGGACTCAGTTTCAGTAAATGCAATGCTCTTCTACGCTTAAGCATATTCTATCGGAAAAGCTGGTTGTTTACCAATTCCGGCTAAATCTTCCAGAACATGTCCTGGTTCTCTCCAATGACTCCAGCGTACGTGCTCAAGTTCGATAATCGCTAAATTCGGGGCCAATTGCAGGAGGGACAAAAGCGAGGCATCATAGAGTTTAAGTTTTTGGAATGTTTTTTCCAGAACTGTCCGTTCATAGGATGTGCCAATGGCATCCTGCAACTCATCAAAGGTCTCCATCATTTGAGGATGATAATGCCATCCGAGGTTCCAGAGTATTTCTGATTTGGCGACCAGGATGGAGGTCGTTGAAAGATAATGGGTCTGAGAGAACGGGTTTTCAGCTTCGTGAGGCACGGGTTCTTGAGAGAGGTCTTTCACTCCATACACCGGAGTTCCATGAATCCAGCCGAGTTGATTGTCAAGAACGACGCTACAACCGGAATGCTGATCGTTGGACTCCGCAGCCTCAAGAATAAAGATATGATCAGCGCTTTCTTCTGTTGCCCAAATGATACGTTGAACGGTTCGCAGGAAGAGGTCTTCGGGATACACGAAATGATCAGAGGGGTAAGCGACGACTAGCGAATGTGGGTCTTTGACTTGTAAGTAGGTCAGGGCCAGGAACAGACTGACAACCATGCTTTGGTGTTGTGGCTCGGTCATGATAATGCCTGGGACGCGACCTCCAAGCTGTGTGCAGGCTTCATGAAGGTATGATTTTTGGACAACCGTAATTTTACAATTGGGATGACTGAGTTGGTCGGCGCGATCCCATGTATGTTGAAGCATCGATCGAGAGCCGACAAATGTACAGAAGGGTGTTGGCTTATTGTAGCCGAGCCATTGGGTGCTAAGGAGCGGTACCCCATGCTGTTCTTCCCCAGTAAGAATGACCGACCATAATGGGAGCTGTTGACGTTGCGCGGTAGGCATGATGACTTCCTTTCTAAGAGGGCATAGAAAGTAATGTCCCCTTCGTTAGAGAATGAGAGTCACGTTTCTCCTCTCTCGCGTTGGCCGCTCGAAGTCAATGCAACGGGTCTTGTCGACGAAATGTTCTCGTCTGTTAGCAATCGAACGGCAGTGATGCGGCTTTTTGTTGTCTCATCAATGTCTCCTGAGATGAGTCTGTAAGCCTCTGTGCGTGAACGACATTCCCGATACTCCAGGCTCTTCATCTACGGTAAAAAGAAGAGGCAACGGATCGTTCAACTTTCGGAACTTGGATGAGTTGAAATAATGGCGGAAAAAAGAAGGAAGTAAAAAAGGAAGAACGTAAACATACGGTCCGAGTTGTGAACCCTGGCTCCGGCCATGTTGTGCAGGTGATGAAGCGGTTATGCCAATTTCTTTTTCACGATGGGGGGAAGTAAACATTAGATAAGCCTCAATACACCTCTAGGGCTTATAAGTATTTCATAAAGGAATTTGATTTTGCTCCAATATGAGGGAAAGGTCAAGTGAATTTTTGAAAAATCACCTCCCATATCTTTTTGTGAGCATAATGAGAGGAGGAGGTAATATTCGTTTGTCAGGAGACTGGTTTATACGTAATTGTTCTTGCTGTAAGGGCTGGGGTGTGGTATCTGGAACTGAATGATTTTCTGCCAGGGAAACCAACACGTTATCAGGAATAGGCACATGTGTTTCTTAATTATTTTTGCCCGAAAGACACGTGCCTATTATCTATTGAGGGCTCTAAGGCCATCGTATTTCTCATGACACTGAAATCGAACGAGCGAGAACCAGATGTGTTTGATTTGGCTGACTGTTATGGCATGGCTTCTGCTTATACCGACGGAATTGGGTCGGCGCGCACAATGACGTCGGAAACGCTTGCCTTAATATTGACGGCTATGGGTGTTCCTGCTGAATCGCATGAATCGATGGCTCAAAGCTTAGAGCAGGTTCGTAATCAAAAGTGGAAGCAAGTCGTCGATGAAGTGAAAGTGATCGAAGAGGGCACTCGCGAGCCTTCTCTGGTGCTGTCAATACCATTGAAGGCTTTAACGTTAGATGATGTCTGGGCTTCATGGACAATCACCGATGAGCAGTCCGGTACACAAGTCTTTTCAGGTTCATGTCAAGATTGCCAATTGCTCGAGGAGACTGTGATTGATCAAACACGCTATGGGCGTGTGGTTCTCCCTCTTCAGGTTTCTCTGTCATTGGGATATTACTGGGTATCCCTTTCAATCAAAGTCGCTCATCAGTCGTTTCGTGGGAAGACGTTTATCATTGTGGCACCTCGTCAATGTTATGCCCCTCGCACTCCATCTCGAAGTGTCGGGGTGAGCGTGCAATTGTATAATATTCGTACCGCAAAAAATTGGGGAATTGGTGATTTTCGTGATTTGAAAGGATTACTTCGGTGGTCGGGAAATCATTTGCGCGTGTCAACTGTTGGGATCAGTCCTCTCCATGATCCAACCGTTGGAGTGACGAGTCCGTATTCACCGTCAAGTCGGCTATTTTTTAATCCGTTATTCTTAGACCTCGAATCGATACCGGAATTTCGTTCATCACCATCTGTGCAACGACGCTTTCATAGCCGGAACTTCCAGCAGACATTACAAAATTTACGGACGAGTCAATTGGTTCAGTATGAACGGGTCCGAGCCCTGAAGTTAGAAGTATTAGAAAGCTTATATCAAACATTTAAACAGCAGCATGTGCACCCTCAAACTTCTCGATTTCGAGCATTTGAAAAGTATCGTCGTACACAAGGCCCGTATCTTGAGCGGTACAGTCTCTTTCACGTGTTGTCTGAACATTTTCAGACATCAGCATGGCGTCAGTGGCCGGACGAGTATCGCATGCCACATTCACCAGAGGTTCAATCCTTTCTGCACGCAAGCGAGGATCGTGTCCAATTTGTGCAATATGTTCAATGGCATTGTGAACAGCAATTAGTCGGACTTGACCGACTGGCAACGCGCCTGAACCTGGCATTTCGCATGTATCATGATTTGCCTGTCGGTGTGCATCCTGATGGAGCGGATGCCTGGATGTTTCAAGATGAGTTTGCGTCAGGCATCACTCTGGGGGCACCACCGGATGCGATCAATCTTCAAGGACAAAACTGGGGCTTGATGGCTCCGGTCCCCTGGCGAATGCGTGCCGCCGAGTATCGCCTGTTTATTGAGACACTTCGCCGTAATATGCAATTCGGAGGAATGTTACGAATTGATCATGCCCTTGGCCTTTTTCGGCTGTTTGTGATTCCTGAGGGACACACAGGAGACGCCGGGACTTATGTGCAAATGTATGTCGATGAAATTCTGGCCATATTGGCATTAGAAAGTGTGAGGCATCAGGTGATGGTGATTGGTGAAGATCTCGGGACTGTCACGCCGGAAATTCGTGCACGCTTAACGAAATCCGGCATTCTTTCCTATCGACTCATGCCGTTTGAGCAGACGTCAATGGGAAAATTCCGTGCTCCCAAGCAATACCCCCAACAGGCCATCGTGTCGTTTACAACCCATGATCTTCCAACGTTCATCGGATATTGGGCTGGTCGTGATATCGAAGTCAAAGCCCAAGCCGGACTGTATGCCACTGAGCAGCAAATGGAACAGGATTGCCACGCCCGCATGGGAGCTCGAGTTGCCTTACTTGAAGCATTGGTCGCTGAGCGAATTCTTCCTCAAGACGTGTTATCATCATTTCCCCTCGATGCTCCGTTTACTTTTGTGCAGGCCGTCTATGCCTATCTGGCTCGAACACCTTGCCGGCTCTTGATGATTCCCCTTGAAGATCTTCTGGGTGAATTCGAGGCGCCGAATTTACCGGGAGCAAGAATTGAGGCGTATCCGTCCTGGGAGCTCAGGCTGACGAAGTCGTTTGAATCCTTCAGAAGAAGCACGACTATTCATTTATTTATGCAGGCCGTTCATTCTCATCGTGATACGGCGTGACTTCGTGAGAGAACGGCCTGTGGTAGGCTTGTTTTCTATTGTTGCTGTGCGTGTCTCAGACGTTGCTTGCGACTCTCGTAAAGGACATGCCAAGATAACAGGCTTATATCCTAAGGGTTTGAGAGGGGCGTGATGGTCTCTTTTCTGCCTCATTCCGAAACATTCGTAAGGTTGTTGATTCTCTATGATCACATTCTTGAAGTTTCCAAGAGCCAGTATGACAGATTGGGCTGAACGTATCACACAGTCCTTTGCAGCCAGTGTGTCGGATGTGCTGTCGTTTCTCCCGACGATTTTAGAAGCGATATTGCTGTTGGTGCTTGGCTTTTTGCTGGCGAAAGTTGTGGGATTAGCGACAGCACGGCTGTTTCAGTTTTTTGGACTTGATCGACTCTTAGGGCGGACGACCATTCAAACATTGCTTGAACGGTCAGGTACTAAAAAGCAGATTTCTGAAATATTGGGCATCACTGGTTTCTGGCTCATTTTTCTATTGTTTTTGATCTCAGCGTCCAAGACGGTTGGCTTGGGGATTGTCTCTGAAGCCTTAACCAGTTTGGCCTACTACATTCCCAAGGTTGGAATTGCCATTCTGATTTTAGTGCTAGGGTTGATGGCCACCAACTTTGTTCGAGAATTGATCCTCCTTGCCTGTAGTTCAGCTGGTATTGCGCAAGGGGCCATTGTCGCTCAAGCATTTTATGTTGCTGGGATTCTTCTCGTTGTAGTCACGGCCATTAATGAATTAGGCATTGATACAAGCTTACTCAACAATACCATTATTTTAATTGTCGCCGGTCTGATTGCCGGTGCAGCATTGTCATTTGGTCTTGGATCACGTGCAGCTGTCTCCAATCTGATTGCCGCGCATTACCTGCAGTCGGTGGTTCGCGTGGGGCTTCATGTTCGAATGGGAACGATTTACGGGACAGTTGTCGCGATGACGCCGGTTTCCGTTGTGCTGGAAACGGAAGAAGGCCGAGTGGTCATTCCAGCGTCACAGTTCAATGAAACAACGGCCATTATCTCAAGGCCAGAAGGCTAAGGCATGATGGAGCCTGCAGATCGTTTGACCTTAGGCTATGTCCGGTCCCATCCGTTAGAAGCCGCTCGACGGTTGGAAGCGATGAAACCTCATGAGTCGGCTGAACTTCTGGCGCCGTTACCAGCTGAGGATGTCGCGTCTGTCTTAGAGCATTGCTTGCCCGGTCCCGCTTCAAAAGTGTTGTCGAACCTCACCTTACGAATGACGTGTCATGTGATTACGGAACTCTCCACCTCTTCAGCGATAGGCGTACTTCGGCAATTTGATGATTCCCTTCGTCTTGATTTGTTAGATCGATTGGAAAAGGCCATTGGAGCAAGCTTGCGTCGAGCCATGCGGTATCCTCCTCATACGGCCGCGAATTTAGCCGACCCTCGAGTGTTTACGTTACCGCCGGATGTGACGGTTGAAGAAGCCTTGGTTCGTACGAAGCAAGACGTGCGGCATGCCACCTATTATGTGTATGTGATTGATCGCGACACGAAACTCGAAGGTCTTGTCACACTGAAGCAGTTACTCGCCAACGAGACTGATCAATTAATTGCATCGATGATGACCGCAAAAGTGGTGACACTTTCTGCGGAGGCGAGTATTGACGAAATTCTCCAACATCCACAATGGGAACGGTTTCATACCTTGCCTGTCGTTGATCGATGGGGGACGTTCTTAGGAGCCTTGCGATACCGCACGCTTCGCGGGATTGAGCAGGACCAGGTTCATAATCCTGACCCCGGTCCGCTGAGTCAAGCCCTGATACAATTGTGGGAAGTGTATTCGTTGGCTGGGATTGGCATGATGACAGATATGGTGAAAACCATGGGTACACAAGAGGGTGAAAAATCCAACACCTCGGTGACGTATCCGAAAGACAGGCACTAATGTCGCATCAAGTGATTCATGAAGCCTTTTTTACGGATCACCATGAAGAAGCGGCACAAATTCTCGAAACCTTTACAGTCTCAGACATTCTCCGCTTGTTGCAATCAACAAGTGGAAAAAATTCCGCTAACCTTCTTTCCTGCTTAAGTCCGTCGCTCGCCGCGGAAATTTTAACCGCCATGCCGAGCGATCTTCTTACAAAAACGTTGTCTGAATTATCTCCGGCCATTGCTGCGTCGCTGCTTCATCGTGTGGATGAAGATCTGCAAATTGCCATTCTCAGTCGTACGGCGTCAAAAACGGCCAATGAAATTCGGGCGCATATGGAATATCCTTCTGAGAGCGTCGGGAGTTTGATGGATCCTTCGGCCTTTGTCCTTCCCGAAGACTTTACGGTGGAGGAGGCCATTGTTCAGATTCGGAAAAAAGCCTCAAAAGATCTTCATGATCTCTATATCATCGATCGGAGTCATACGCTTGTCGGGAAGTTGTCGTTGCGCGATCTTCTTTTGGTCTCACCCGACGAACGCCTCCAGTCGGTTATGCATCAAGATTTGCCGGCCATTCACCCGCTGGAAAGCCGTGAGCAAATTGTTGAGCTGTTTAGCGAACGACATCTCTTTACCATTCCAGTTGTGGACCTTGATGGCAAGTTGTTAGGCGTGATTCGAAATGAAGATATTGTGAAGGCCAGCCAAGAAGACGCCACGGCTGACTTGCAGACTATGGTGGGAGCGAGTAAGGATGAACGTGCCTTGTCACCGGCGTGGTTTTCTGTTCGAAAACGACTTCCCTGGCTACAGATTAATTTGTTTACTGCCTTTGTGGCCGCCTTTGTGGTGGGAATGTTCGAAGAGACTATTGCCAAAATTACGGCGTTGGCCGTGCTGCTACCCGTTGTGGCCGGGCAGTCGGGAAATACCGGTGCGCAATCGCTGGCGGTGGTGATGCGGGGACTTGCGTTACGAGACATCCGTCCCTCGCAATGGCTAACGGTGAGTGGCAAGGAAGTGTATGTGTCATTTTTGAACAGTATTGCGATTGCGTTAACGGCTTGCGTGGCGGTGGCGCTCTGGAGTCATTCCGTTGGTCTCACTCTGGTCATTGGTGTTTCGATGATCGTCTCGATGGTCATCGCCGGATTATCCGGTGCGATTATTCCTCTGACGCTCAAAGCCTTTAAGCAGGACCCCGCACAATCATCCTCAATTGTCCTCACGACCGTAACAGACATCGTTGGGTTTTTCAGTTTCCTTGGTTTGGCGACGGTGTTTTCAAAATTTCTCGAGTTTTAGTTCTATCTGTGTCACAGCGCTCTCTCAAGCCCCGTAGCGTTTTTTACCCTCCTGGGTGCCGGCCTGGTGCTGGAACGGGTCGAAATATACTTTGAAAAATCGGATGTTGCCTGTGCCTCACATGGTGAGATACTATCTTGACCTTCATTATTATCACCACAGGAGGAGGCCTTATGGAAAAGTCGGTCGTCAATCGAACGGAAACCGGAGTTCCTTTTGATCGTGATATTGAGCGCTTACGAACCCAATTAACCACCTTGAAAGGTTACTTGCGAACTGAGCCCTCATCTGAGGACTTATTGGAGTTCGATTCAAAGACTGTAGATCTGATTAGTGACATTTTAGGCAGCTCTTCGCCGATGATCGAAGGGTATGAGTATGCCACTGTAGGAGAAGCCGCCGGACTCATGAATTGGCCTGATGAAGCACCGGAAGGGATGACCCATGAGTCGGAGCGAGAAAATATTCGCCAACGCTTGCGAATTTTAGAAAGTTGCGTGGCGGATTTAGAGGCGCGTCGGTCTGCGGCCACCCAAGGCGCTCGACGAAAGCGCTCATCCGGTCCTCGCGTGGCGGAATATATGTCGAAATCGATTCGTGCCATTCCCATGGATGCCACGCTGAAAGAGGCTGGGCAGTCGTTTACGAAGTGGAAAATTGGATCATTGCTTGTCCAGGGTGGGGATGAATTTGTTGGCTATATTACAGAGACCGAACTCACGAGAGAGGTTGTTGGGGGTGGCGTCGATGCCAACACGACGACGGTCAAAACTTGTATGCGAGAACCAGTTATTTCGATTGAGAGCAGCGATGCAATCGTAGAAGCTGTGCGGTTAATGAAAGAGAAGGCGACTCGTCATTTGGCTGTGACGGAAAATGATCGAATTATTGGTGTTGTGTCAGTCTCTGATGTCTTACGCTATTATTCCGGTGTGAGTTAAGTCGAAACGTCTTGCGTGGCCCGTTGACAGCGATCGTCTAACACATGACGACTTGAATAGCAGTCTGTGTTTTTTATGAATGGGGGTGTTCCTCATGTATCCTTGTGCCCCTTTACCCATCAGGTTGAACCTGGTGTTAGGTGAGGGTCGGTTGCGAAGGCCAGTCGCCACCAGATAGGCACGAGCCCAACACCTGTGAGCAAGATACCGACAATCCATCCCGTCTCCCATGGGAACCATGAGGGGCTTGGACTGTGAGCCATGATTGACCCAATGCCGGTCAGTACGCAAAAAATGGAGAAGGCGGTAAGGATTGTTGCCAGGGCGGCTCTCCAGAGTCTCGTGTGTGGGGCACGTGGTGAGTCCTCGCATTCCTCGGCGATTGGTCCCCAAAAGCCTGGGGGGCAAGCTCTCCGATAAAATTCCTTTAAATGTGTCCGACTTTCTGGTTTGGTGAGTAACGTTGTAAGAATGCTCACGAGGGTTGCCCCAAGTGCCATGATCAGGATACGTTGAGCTTCATCGGTGCCATTTGGATTCCAGAGTAACAGCGGGGCAAGCACCATTGAGCCGGCAATGCTGGCAAGTTCTCCCCACGCATTCATGCGCCACCAAATCCAGCGAAGAATCAGGGTGACTCCGATTCCAGACCCTAAGAGGAGACTCATCTGCCACGCCTTCTGAATGGACGCGAGGGAAGGAACGAGCAATAATGCCAGCGTGAGAATGAGGAGATTGGCCCCTCGGGCAACCCAGACCAGAGAGCGGTCGGAAGGCGTTTGCTTGAACCACCGTGGGCAGATAAATCGTTTGTAGATGTCGTTGGTCCAATACGAAGATCCCCAATTTAGATGAGTGTCAATGGTTGACGCGAGGGCCGCGAGCATGCCGACGAGCATGAGTCCGCGCAGACCATTTGGCAATAATTCAGCAATGCCGCGCACAAATGTGAATTCTCTGTCTGCCGTATAATTGGCGTCGATAATTCCTGCGGTTGGAGGAAAGACGACTAAGAGCCCCAATCCCAGTGGAATCCAGATCAAGCTTCTGCCTAACACTTGTGCGATGGTAAAGATTACGGCTGCATATTTCGCATCACGATCGCTCCGGCAAGCCATCGAGCGTTGCGCGAGGTATCCAGTCCCATCGGCATTCATTTGAAAGAGCCATTGAAAACTATAGGCGAGCAGGACCGCAAAGGATACATCTTTCGCTTCGGTTGGGGTAAAGGCGACGAGTTGCTTGAAGGTTAGATTGGCTGGTCCGACCGGTGTGTACATTGTCAAGAGTTGTTCGTGAAGCGCTGTGAATCCTCCTACGTGGAAAATCACATACCCTGCGAAGATAAGACTGGCGATGATGGCAATGCTGAATTGCACAATATCGGTGGCGACGACACTTCGGAGGCCACCTGTTGTTGAGTACAGAAGTGTGACAAGGATGACGATGCCAATCGAAAGCAGATTATTGGTGGAGAGTATCCAGAGGTGTTCCGATGTGATGTTTTCGAGGGTAAACGGGACGCCGATCCATTGAACAAGGTGGACGAGTGGATCATACAGAAATGGCGGAAGCCATTCATGCCAGAGGAGAAACGGTTCGGCGAGCCTGGTCGCCGCCAGGAGAACCATCGCGAGTATTGTACAATTAATGATTGTGCCAAAATAGATGGCTTTGATCCCTCGCAGGAGTGGGGCGGCTTGACTGTCGTATCGAATTTCAGTGAGTTCTGCATCAGTCAGGACGCCGACCCGACGCCAACTTGCTGCGAGGAGAAAGCCCATCAGTAAAAAGGCCAAGGCGTAGATCCACAGTCTCCATAACGAAAAAATCCCTGCTGTGGCGATGAGTCCGGTGACCAGTAAGGGCGTGTCTGCTGCAAATTGAGTCGCCGCCATACTGATGCCGGCTTGCCAACCTCTTAAAGTACGTCCTGCCAGAAAGTATTCTTCAAGGTTTTGGGAGGCAATCGACCGAGATCGAAGTCCATTCGCCAAAGCGTAGAGAATAAACAAAAGGAGAATAATGAAATCAAGCGCATTCATAGGAGAAAGCGAAATGACTCTGTTTTACAATGTTTGTAGGGTAATAATATGGAATTGTTCTCACGTGGGATCTTATAGCCGTTTCAATTATAGCGTAACCGTATAACTCGAAGCCGAATTGGCATCACGTACACAGCGCAACCACCCATATTGTACAAGCAAAAGGTAAAAGGAACGGCTATAACTTCCGTATGTTTGAAGTGAATATTTTGCGCTGAGTTAGTTGATATGCCCAGCTGGAAATTAATTGGATTCGCTATAATATTTGCACTTTGATCAAATGGTATGGGAAAACACTCTGTGGAGCAAATCTATTTACTTTGAGATTTTCCCTATTCTTTCAGTGTAAGAGTTTTTGAGACATGGATACGTTCACGCAAATATTTCTGACGACAAGCTTTCTCATTCATGGAGTGTTGAAGAGCTTGGTCATTGGTGGAATTCCTATTTTGATGATGACCTACTATCGTGGGGCTTCTGGTGATGGAAATGCCTATTACCTGAGGCTGGCCAAGGGCATGAGCAAATTAGCTCCAATGACCTTTGCCCTTGCGGTGATGTTTGGTTTTGTTGTGTGGGTTAGTGTTCGCATTCAGTATAATTGGACGTTGTCACCGTTACTCGGGTCGATAGCGTTAGGGTGGATTGTACTGGTGACTCTCCTGCTAATTGGGTTCTGGGGTATTATGAACATGTCGCGGACTTATCATGATGCCTCAGGAAATCAATGGGCAATGGGGAGCCTTGTGATAGTGTGTATGGTGGCGATCACGGCGTTATTTGTCACTTCACATGTTGGGACACTCGCACTTTCTTCCAGTGCAGAGTCGCTGTTAACTGGTACGACGAAAGACTTGAATGAGCCAACAATCTGGCCGCGGTTTTTTCATTCAATTCTCAGCGGAATTGCCGTCACTGGAATAGCGCTCACGATCTATGGAAGTCTTCGACCTCAATGTCGAGAAGACCATGACGCTGATCCTGCTCCCTATGATACGAGATTGGTCCGATATGGCGTGGGGTGGGTTCTTGGAGGCACCGTCCCTCAAGTGGTGGTGGGGCCTTGGTTCATGTTGATGTTACCCTCAGACGTGCGATTTCACTTGGTCGATGGAACGACTGTCGTCTCCTTAATCTTTTTTGTCAGTCTGACATTAACCCTCCTTTCCTTGGTGTTGCTCAATTCGTCACTTATGGTTCCACACAAACGGGGATTGGTCTGGGGCGGAATAGGAAGTCTGCTCTTGACCATCGTGTTCATGGTCCTGGTACGTGAAGAAGTCAGGAAAGTCTGGATGAGTATCAATGGAGGTCGAGCAGAATTCGTCGAACTTTCCTGGCTCGTGGTCATCAGTGTTGTGGGGATTATGGGTGTGGGGTTGTATCTCGGTGGTCGATATGTCACATTATCCCGCAATAGTGCAGTGACATCTTAATGTTTTCGGTATCTTGCCGAGTATGAGGGGAGTACCCTCTGTCTTACTTCAAGGATCATTCATGCATATTTCAGATGTTCTCGCTCAGAATAACCCCGCAATCAGCTTTGAATTTTTTCCGCCAAAAACCGAGGCCGCATCAGACGAACTCTTTCAAACCATTTCTAAGTTGATGCCGTTACAACCGGCGTATGTCAGTGTGACCTATGGTGCGGGTGGGACTACTCGTGGGCGTACGCATGACTTAGTGGTTAAACTCCGAAAAGAAACGGACCTCACGATTGTTTCTCACTTAACCTGTGTGGGATCAAGCCAAGAAGAAATCAAACAGATTTTAGCGAAGTACGATACCAATGGGATTGATAATATTATGGCGTTGCGAGGCGACCCACCCAAGGGAGAAATCCATGCCGAGCCGCCTCCTGATGGGTTTGCTTATGCCTCGGATTTGGTGGTGTACATCAAATCACAATTTCCACACATGGGTGTGGGGGTGGCTGGATTTCCAGAAGGCCATCCTGGAACGCCAAACCGATTGACCGAGATTGATCATTTGAAGAAAAAAATTGATGCCGGAGCCGACTACATTTGCACGCAGCTATTTTTTGATAATCGTGATTTTTACGATTATTGCGAACGCTGTGAAATGGCGGGGATTAAAGTCCCAATCATCGCAGGGATTATGCCGATTACCTCACGGAAAGGTATGGGCCGCATGTCCGAGCTGGCGTTAGGGGCTAGATTTCCAGCTAAATTACTTCGAGCCATGGAACGTGCGGAAACCGACGATCAAGCCGAGCATGTCGGAATCCATTGGGCAACCGAGCAGGTTCACGATTTGATCGATAACAAAGTTCGGGGCATTCACTTCTATACGTTAAATAAATCCAAAGCGACCTTACGAATTTACCAGTCCCTAGGCATCCGAAGCTCCGACTGCTTCCAACAGCATTTCCCTTACTAGAACACCTGTAATCAACGTGCAGGGTAAGGGGCGCTGCTTTTCAACAAAGTTGTTATGTCATCAGCCGAAAATACTTACCTACTACCGTGTTCTAGGCGAACACCTGTAATAAAGGTGTTCATAAGGGCATGAATTTTCCACCTAGGTTGCCCACCATGTGCGCGTCGACGTACCGGGTCCGTGTTCTAGCCGGACACCTGTAATAAATATACACGGTAAGGAGCCTGTAGCTTTTCAATCAAGTTGTCCCGCCATGTGCAGTGTTGACTCAGCCGTCCCGTGTCCTAGGGCACCTGTTAAAGTCATTTTATCATGTGGTGAAGCGACTTACTTACCCGTCCCGTGTCCTAGGGCACGAGTAACAAATATACACGGTAAGGAGCCTGTAGTTTTTCCAATCAAGTTGTCCTGCCATGTGGCAGTGTTAACTCGGCCGTCCCGTGTCCTTCCCCCATCAAAATCTAGGTCTGTGCAGTTGCTTACAGATTTCATAAAGGTTCCAGCTCAGAACCCTATTCACTATATCATTTTAGAATCATATATAAATGAGGGGACAATGTGTCATTCTGCCATTGATTGGTGTGAGCCAGGCTGATGCAAGGGTATGTGTGTTTTGAATTCAGTGGGGTATTGCTAGGATACCTGTAACAAAGTGCAAGGTAAGAGGTACTTCGCTTCTCAATCAAGTTGTCTCGCCGTGTGCTTACCGACTTACCCGAACCGTGTTCTAGAACACCTGTAATAAAAGTATACGATCAGGTAAAGCTAGTTTCCCGCAAGGCTGTTCTTTCATGTGCGCGTCGACTGACCCGGACCGTGTTCTAGCACACCTATAATCAAAATGTTGATAACGTCATGAATTTTCCACCGAGGTTGCCTACCGTGTGCTCGTTGACTGACCCGTACCGTGTTCTAGCCCGACACCTTAAAAGTGCAGTGTAAGAGAAGCTTCGCTTCTCAACAAAGTTGTTATATCATCTGTCAAAAATACTTAATAAGGTATGTGAGCAAAGGTGTCGAGGCTTGATTTTCTCCTTACTTCATGTAAGGATAATATAGTAAAGTAAGGAGAATAGTATGGCCATTGCAACATTGACCAGTAAAGGACAACTCACGTTACCAAAGGAAATTCGCGACCAACTCAAGCTTGATCCTGGAGATCGAGTAGAGTTTCTCGTTGGATCTGACGGACGCATTACGGTGTGGCCGGTGACCTCCGATGTCAAGACTTTGAAAGGCATAATTCCCAAACCTAAAAAACCTGTGACGCTTGAGGCCATGCGAGCGGCTATTCGTCGTCGGGGCAGACGTCGGTGACGGGAATCGATACCAATGTTCTTGTGCGCTATTTAGTACAAGATGACCCACCCCAGGCTAAAGCAGCCACTTACCTTATTGAGAAGGAGTGTACTCGGGAGAACCCTGGATTTCTTAATCATTTAGTTTTGTGTGAAACGGTATGGATTTTAGACGGCTGCTATGATCAGTCGAAGGATAACCTCATCAAAACCCTTGAACAGCTGTTGCGTGTGGCAGAGTTACGAGTTGAGTCTTCACATGTTGTGTGGAAAGCTTTGGAAGATTATCGAAATGGGCCGGCAGATTTTGCAGACTACCTGTTAAGTCGAATTAATGAAGCTCATAGTTGTTTGACGACCGTCACATTTGATCGTGCAGCAGGGAAATCTTCAGAATTTACGTTATTGAAATAGAAATTCTCAGGCGGAATCGTCTGCGGGACTAAATGGAAAATTTTGGTGTTGGAAAAGTTAGAGCTTGGCTGGAGCTGGAATAACGGTTTTTCGTTTAGACCTAATACTGATAACATCACCGGCACTACATCTAACACTCCCACAACCGTCGCGAGTGCTGCGCCAGAATCGAATCCGACACTACCGCTCTTCTACATTATTCTTCCTTCGTTCATGCTCCCATCCAACTTCAGCTCCCAAGATAAACACCACGGAAGCATAGTATACCCACAGAAAAAAGAAAATGAATCCGCTGAGTACACCATAAAAGGCCGTCAGAATCTGTGCGAGGTCGACATATAATGAAAAAACCCACTTAGAAATTTCAAACAGGCCGGCAGCGGTGAGTGACCCGACGAGCAGTGACGTTTGACTGAGACGAGTGGGCGTTGAAAAACCATAAAAGAGATAGAACAGGGCCCCGAGACAGGTAAATCCGAAAACCTTTCCGATGACAAACCAGAGAGGGGTTAAGAGCTCTTTGATTGCGGGGAGGCTCTCTCCATATGATTGAAGCAGGCTTAAGGCCGAATTGACCAACACAATCACGATCATCAGTAACGACAGGACCACCATGAGCAGAAAGTCATTGCCTTTGCCTTTTAGGAATCCGCGACCCTCCCCCACGTGAAAAACTTTATTGAGCACATGACGGGCAGAGGAAAAAACGGCACTGCTAAAGAGGAAAAATAAAAAGAACCCTGTGAATCCAAGAATGCCTCGATTATCGATTAATGAGGAGAGCAATCCCAGAAAAGGTTCTTGGAATTCCGGGAGCAGACGTTCGATAATATCTTGAGCCCACTCTAATGCACGATCTGATCCGATGAGGGTGTATCCTAATCCTGAGACAAACAGTACAGGGAGTGGGAGGCAGTAGAGGATAAGATCAAATGATAGCCCTGAGGCCAAAAATGGACCATTATCAGAAAAAAACTTTAACCATACATTTTTCAGGCTATGCCAAAATTGAATGATGATATTCATGTGGGGATCGAAGTACGGATCACGACGACGATGCGTTCATGCGGGTTGTGAGAAATCTGCCTGCAATGACTGGGCAGAGAAACCTTCGATTCCTCCTAGTCGAACATGGAAGTTCTCGGCGATAGGTTTTTATCTCTTTCTTCTTGTGCTGATGGTAGCATTCTTCTTACTCGTTGGAAATCATGAGTTTTGTCTCCTTGAGTCACGGTAAGAGTCCATCATCAAGTGTTTGGCCTCTGTCGTATGGAGTTACTCGCGATCATGCGCGTGTTCGATGAGTTGCTCTAGGGCGGGTATTTGCGTAAGGATGGTGGAGCGAGCCTGGACTATGCCGGGAAGTCCGGCGCCAGTAGCGTAGACGAGTCCATGGTCCGCATTTCCGATACGGAGGCGCCCTCGCTCTTGTCCACGTTGATCGGTTGCGACAATGCTAAAGGTGGGTTGAGCTAACCCATATTGGTCAAGTGCGGTTTCTTCTTTGGCGATACGATGTTCTGCCGGCAAGTCTGCGAGGCGACTGACTAAGAGTTTCACGACTTTTTGGTTCAGCGGTGTGGCAGGGTCTTCTTCCCATAACCATGTCTCATTTTGATTAATGAGTCCATAAGTTTCTTTTGGAGTCGTAATACGGACGATGGTCAGTTCATCGACCGGAATGCCTAATAGCCGCTTATCGCGTAACCCAAACAGTCCTTTTGAGACTTCTTTCACGATTTGTGAGTGAACCAGGTACAGCGGTTTCTCTGGTGAAGTGAGAGCATAGGTTTGCTCGGCGTTTTGATAAAATGACACAGGGTGCATGTGTTTTCCTGTTTTCATGACGGCCGTGGCGACGGGCTTCCCTAAGCTTTGTCTGAGGGCAAGCTTTTCCGTCTCCGTATCCACAAATTTTTCTGCCTTAAGGTCTTCCAGCGCCATTAATAAGATGCCCACGGTTGTTTTATCGGCTGGTCCTTCGATTGGTTGTTCAAATTGCCAGCTGGGGCTTATTCCATGAACACCGGGAACGCGGTAGAGCACCGTTTTTTGATCTTGAGACTGGAGTTCGAGTTGTTCGACTTGGGCGTGATTAAAAAAGAGCACGTCTTTTAACCGAAACGTGTACAAGTTTTTTTTGGCGAACGTCAAGACGTCGAGAGTGGTGAGAACGACGCTATTATCCTTGCGCACATACAGAGAAGAGGAAAATGGGCCGGGGTTCCCTAAGTCGAGCGTGAGTGTTTGCTCTTCATCTGTGACGGTGACGGTCATATGGGGAGGTTCAAGGCCGTATTGTTTAATGTCGGTTGCCTGCTCTTGAATGACGCGTTCGATTTTTCCAAGGGTTAACGCACGGAGAATTTTTCTGACCTCTCGTCCATCAGCTGGAGCTGTCAACGGCGTCGTAATCAGCCAGCGGCCGCGTTCGCCTCGGTCAAAGGTAATGTGTTCCTTGGCGGTCTTCAAGGTGAGCTGGGTGATGTGACGGTCATCAAATGGAATAAGTTTCCGATTTTCTTGTTTAACCTGAATGGCCTGCTCGGATGCCGGGACATCGACAAAATAAACGTATCCTCCGATACCCAGCAGGATGACCGCGAGTATGATCGTCAATCGATAAGAGCTAGACATTCTGCTGAAACTCCATTTACTGAGGTGATACGCATCCTATTTGATGACGGTTACTTTTTCATGCTCCGTACGAATTTCGTGGGTTTGGCGAAACTCACACTTGCCTTGCGTTGATTGTTGAATGACATTGGTCATGATTTCCTACGACAGAACGTGGTGATGATTGGACCGAAATACGTATTGCGTCATAAGGCGTAGTGTTGCATGGGTTGTTACAGCTGACGGCGCTTTTTCCAGACCGAAAAGCCAAGGAATAACGTAAATAACGGCAAGAACAAGACTTGGAAAAAAAGAAGGGCTTGTTCCTGAGACGGATTGGGAACAAATGGACGGAAGGCCGGCTCCTTGGGGGTGATGGAGACCAGGTGTCCTTCATCTGCCAGCCAGGCAACGGTTTTTAAAAAGAAGTCAGTGTTGCCTGGATACGTTAAATAGCCATTTGTCGCAAACGATGAGTTGCCGACAATCACAATTCTGGCCGGAGCCTTATCCTTCTGCAATGAGGTCGTTGCTGTTAAGGCTGCGGCAATGGTGAGCGGTCCTTCGACATCCTCATCGGTGTTGAGTTCTGGAGTGGTCTTCGTCGTATTCATTTCTGCCCAACTGTTCTCTGATGTTTGCGCGAGTGACACGAAGTCCCAGTCTTGATCTTTTTCCATGTCAAAGTCAATGTATCGAGAGACGGGAAGCAGGATCGGTACCGTAAACTCATCAGTAATGTCGTGACCGGTAAATGTTCGAATTTGTAACGCCGTGGGACTGCCGCGTCCAAGCCGATGTTCTTCATCGACCACAATCCCTTTTCCCAGTGTCACGCCCCAATG
Organism: Nitrospirales bacterium; assembly: GCA_021603905.1. Taxonomy (GTDB): domain Bacteria; phylum Nitrospirota; class Nitrospiria; order Nitrospirales; family UBA8639; genus JAGQKC01. The sequence continues at coordinate 18,231 of BQIU01000039.1, read as the reverse complement.
CCGAGTGAGGGCATCGACTGAGTCCTGATTCTGAGGGTCAACGAGTAAGAGCAGGTGGCCTCCTTGCTGAAGATACAGGTGGAGGTTGGTCTGTTCGTCTTCCGTCAGCGGTTCTTGAGGTGAGGCCATGATGACGGTGGTTGTTGTCTGGATATGTTCACTCGTCATGTTGGGAATGGCGTCGATCTGATAACCCTGCTTTTCTAACGCATCTTGAGCACGCGAGAGGCCGGATGATTGTTGATCGGTCAATCCCTTTTCTCCATGGCCGGTAAGAAAGACCAGACGTTTTTTAGCTGTTTGGGTCACGCGGAGTAAGGCATTGGTGACTTCATTTTCTGAAGCTTCGCTGAGATAGATTTTTTGCGCTCCGCTTTCGACGACTGCCGTATCAACCTGCGTGATGGCATATGTTTTGGCAATGTTTGGTTGCCGCTCGGGATCGATGAACTCCACAGAGACCTTTGACGTTTCTTTCGTATAGGTATTCAGCAAATCGCGAAACGCCGCAAAGTTGGGACTTCGCTCATGAGCAAAGACCTTAATGGCAACCGGTTGGTCTAACTTTCGCAAGACTTGGTAGGTCTGTCTGGAAAGGGTGAAGTGTTGGGTTTCAGAATAGTCCCATTCCGGGGCATGACGAGCGGCGAGGAAATTTATAATTACCAGAATCGCTCCAACTATCATCACCGCCACGATGCTGTTCAGCCCCATTCGTGTGGAGCGTTGCTGTGAAAAGTTTTTAATAGATGTGATGTGATAGAAGCAGACGATCATTAAGCACAGCAATGCAACGATTTCACACACCGTCGTGATCCAATGAGTTTGAGGAATAAGAAGCGGGACAATCACGCCTGCAAGTGCGAGGATGATCCCGAAACCACCGAGAATGGGGATGAAGCGACTTATTTCCATCGATGAGCGTCAATCACTTGATGTGCCGCAAACCACATAAAGGCCATGCCTGAGAGGTAATACACGATATCTTTCATACTCACGAGTCCTCGAACCAGGCGTTCGTAATGCTCGGTGAAAGAGAGGTACGAGAAGAGGTGTCCTAATGTCGAATCGCCAAGGACTGTGGCAAATAGGCCGAGCAGCCAAATAAGCAAAATGATTCCAAAGCTCAAAAATGCCGCAATGATTTGATTCTCGGTCATGGCTGATGCCAGGACGCCAATGGCGAGCATGAATGCGCCTTGAAGAAGGAGGGCCAGAAACCCTGTCAAAATGGGGTTCCAATTGAAGCTGACGTAGGCTGAGAGCACCAACGGTATCAATCCTGTGAAAACCAGAAGAATCAGATAAATGACTAACACGCTGAGGAATTTGGCTGAAACAATTTCATTAATGCCGATTGGAGACGTGAGCAGCAACTCAAACGTTCGGAGTTTTCGTTCTTCGGCAAAGGTTCGCATCGTCAAGAGGGGTAAGACAAACATCAGGACAAGGTTCATGCTGAAGAACATGGGGCGAAAGACCAGGTCATTCAAGTTAATTTGAGCATAGGTGTTAGACACTTGCATCATTCGCAAGGCTTGCCCGCTGGCATTGACCACAGCCCAATAACTCAGCAGTCCGACCAGGCCTAAAAACACGGCTGCAATGACGTACACGATGGGTGAGACGAAGTAGCAGCGCAACTCTTTCGCGAGGAGGGTGGTGACAGGTCTCATGGTGATTGGTCGTTTCCTGCATGAGGGGGCGATGTATCCTGCTTCGTGAGTTGAATAAAGACATCTTCAAGAGTCATGGAGACAACGGCGAGTTCAAGAAGACCTAACTGATGGGTCATGACAAATTCAGTTATGGCTTCTCGAATGTCGTGTCCGAGTTCTGCCTCAATCAGATAGGTGTTAACTGATTCCCCGGCAGAGACATTGATGACCCCTCGAACCGTTCGTAGCTGGTCTTCCATGTCAGGCAGTTCTGTTTTAACGGTAACTCGAAGTTTTTCTGATCGGCGAAGACGAGTGGCGAGTTGTTCTTGAGTATCAATGGCGACAATTTTTCCCCGATGAATAATAATCACACGTTCGCACAGTGCCGTGGCTTCTGGCAGAATGTGTGTGCTCAGGATAATGGTATGGGAGCCTCGCAGGCTTTTAATGAGGTCACGAATTTCGATGATTTGATTGGGGTCAAGTCCGACAGTCGGCTCATCAAGGATCAGTACAGGGGGATCGTGGATGAGTGCCTGCGCTAAGCCGACCCGTTGGCGGTATCCTCGCGATAAATTCCCAATGACACGTTTCTTGACTTCACCTAGGCCAGTTTGTTCGATGACTCGCTCCATCCGTTGAACGACCTGTCCCATCTCAACACCTTTCATACGTCCAACGAAGGTCAGATATTCACGAACCGTTAATTCAAGATACAATGGGGGATGTTCTGGGAGATATCCAATCCGTCGTTTCACTTCCAGTGGCGATTCATGGCAGTCAAAGTCTGCGACACGGACCGAGCCGTTTGTGGCTGGCATATAGCCCGTCAAAATGCGCATGGTCGTCGTTTTGCCAGCTCCATTTGGGCCAAGAAACGCCACAATTTCCCCTTTGGCAACGGAAAATGAAATATCCTGAATGGCTGTGAGCGGGCCATATCGTTTTGTGACGTGCTGAACTTCAATCATAATCGATAACAACGGGCCTTGGTGTGTGAATTCTTGGTAAGGGCTAACGCTGTTCGTGTCTGTTACATGGAAGGAGGAATGAATGGATCATAACGGCCTTCTCAAAATACCGTCAAGTCTTCCTTGAAGGAAACGATGTTGGGTATAAATTTGATACGAATTGACACTTCAGTATGATAAAGTGAAAAAGAACGTGTCAAGCCATTGATGACTGATTGGAATAGGCCTCAACCATGATCTTTCATGTGCGAAATGAAGACAATTTATTAGTTTTATGATAGAGAGAGCGTCATGGTTCATTGTGCGGGAAATCGATCTGAAATGACATCGCGCATCCGTCTAGGGCTGCTCGTCTTGAGTCTGTTGGTTCTCATGACAGGGTGTAGTTCACGGCAGCACACCCGCGTGAATAGTCTGTCGCCAGATAATGAAACGACCATTGCTCAGCTTGAGGAAACATCTATCGAGGCTCCTCTTCCTATTTTACCAGTTCCAACGCCAGAGACTGAACGGTCTCGACAACCAGACGGTCAGCCGCAGACTATTCAACCAGTTGAGCCCGGGAATACCAATGATGTCTATGACTCATCTGGTGAGGCCACACAGGAAGAACCTATGGCCAGTATCCTAGAATCCGTGCCGATTTCTGAATTAGCCAAACCTGATGATCTAGAGGACATTCCATATACATTATCGGATGTCTTTTTTGACTATGACCAATACACACTCAGGGCTGACGATCTGATTGCATTGCAAACCAATGCGAAGATACTTTTGGGTCATTATCCGAATAAAAAGCTCATTATTCAAGGTCATTGCGATGAGCGTGGAACCGAAGAGTATAATTTGGCTCTTGGCGTGCGACGAGCGCAAGCAGTGAAAGACTATTTGGCAGATCTTGGCGTTCCGCCTGAAAATATGGATGTGTTGAGTTATGGCAAAACGAAACCATTTTGTTCCCAACATTCGTTGACATGTTGGCAGCATAATCGTCGAAGTCACTTTGTGTTTGAGTAGCAAGACCGGGGCGAAAGCCACTTCCTCTTAGTGCTGTAAGTTTCTCATCCCTTCTAATGAGCTGGAATTCACGGGGAAATGCTCCTCCTCTGCCATTACATGGAGGCTTCCACAGATGACTCAATTCTCTAAGATTGTCACGACGCCTCACTAGCATGTGTGGACTGACGCTTTGCACGCCAGAGCCTTAGCTCGTCAGGCGTGCAACACATCGGATCGGGGTACTTATGTTCGCTGGTGCGTCATGTCTGTGTGGACTGCACTTGAAAGTTACTTGCCAGGATGCAACAGGAGATGACTCCATCTCATACAGCTTCAAGAAACGCCTTAATGAGGCGATAAAACAAATGAACCTTCCTAAATTGAACTGGGGGTCGGGAAATTGGCAGAGAGTCGCCATGCTCCTTGAGAGTAGAAAAGACTATATGCATTGATTCGTTAAAGAGGTTGATCTTTTTCCCGAAGCTACTGTAGCAGACGAGGGGATCGATGTTGGGCGCAGCGCGATAATTGACATCTATAAGCATGTGAATCGACCTGCTCCCCCTTGGATCAAGGATGATGATGCCCGTGGTTGGGACAAAGGGCCGAGAGAGAGCATCGGCCACCCTACAGTAGTTCGCGCAGGAGCAGGTCGAGATGAGGACGATGAGATCAAGATCTGCATCGTAAAGGACGGCGTCGAGCGCCCATCAGAGGTCTTGCCTCCGGGAGCACAATGTCAGGAGTTCGTAGACGGGATCCTGCGTAGTGTCCGCGTCCCGATCAGTGAGGTGCGTGTTTATCAAGGAAAGGTCCCACTGGAATCACGGAAGCTTCCTATGAGAGGCGCCCAACGAACCGATATAGGGTAACGCTCCTTGACGCCGCCGCTGTTGAGCCCGTGATTATGTCGTTTTAAAGAGGTGAGGCTTGATGCACATGATCCGCACGAAACTTAGAGTCTGAAAGTCCCGTAGAGATATAAGTGTTTGAGAGAATCTCCATTAAATAGACAGATCATTCACGTTGCTGCACGGACCATTCCGCGCAGTGCAAACGCAGGACTCAAACGTGAGGGTGATTTTCCGATATACTTTGCTGGCTACCACGCCGTATTTAGTTGTCGGGCACGAACTCGAGGAAGTATTGACGTGGAAGGAAGGTGTGTTCTTTGGAGAGAATGAGACCGGCTTGTTTCATGTGTTCAATGACCTGCTCTTTGGGAACCAGATGGTGTTTAGGGAAGCTGAGTTTGCCGGATCGTTCATCGTGATAAAAATCGATAATGACGATTCGGCCGTTAGTCTTGAGAGCAGATTTGGCTTTTGTGAGATAGGCTGAGTGGTTTTCCAAGTGATGATAGGCATTGCAAAAGAAGATTAGGTCCACGGAATGATCTTGTAATGATGGATCCCCTGGTTGTGTGAGAATAAATTCAGTTCTATTTGAAAGCCCTAGTTTATTAATTTCCTTTTGGTTGTAGTCCAGCATCTTTTGTTCGACATCTATTGCAAAAACCTTTCCGGCCTCTCCAACCTCTTGAGCAAAACGTCGTGTGAAATAACCTGACCCCGCGCCGATGTCAGCGATGGCTATTCCTGGTTTGATATTGAGAGTTGAAAGTACTTCATCGGGTTTTTGGTATTCAGCGCGTTCGGCCCGTTCTAGGGCTTGAATATAAGAGTCTATGTCCCATGGACCATGGGCACAGGCCGACAAGGAGGCATAGAGACAGATCAAGAAACTGGCAACAAATAGTCGTTGAAGTACACGAGGTTTGAATCTTATACCGCTAGAGTACAGCATGCTGTAATCTCCTTCACGCACTTGCCCAAAGGGAGCAAGAAATAGTTGGAAATGAAAAAGAGGCTCGCTAACGCCGAGCCTCTTTTTCGAAGAACAGTACGCTATTTTCAAAAATTATAAGCGTTGCAAAGCGGCCACCCGTGCTTCGATTGGCGGGTGCGTGGCAAACATTTGCATCATGCTTCTGGTTTGTCCCGAGATCTTCATCGTGGCAAGTGCGTCTTCAGTACTATACTGATATTGGACGCCTTTGACCCAACGATCAATGGATTGCAGGGCGGAAATCATATGTTCTTTGCCGACGGTATTGGCGGCAAAGCGATCGGCGACAAATTCTCGTCGACGTGACCACCAGCTAATCGGAATCATGGCCAAGAACGATAAGACAATTTGTAAGAAAATATAGACTCCAAAGCCGAGCATGGGGTTCCGTTCCGCGACTTGCCGATACACCCAACGGCTAATGAAATAGACGAAGGTGTTCATGAGGCCGGCTAAGATCGTGGTAGTAAACATATCACCGTTATAGACATGTCCCATTTCGTGTGCAAGCACAGCCCGGACTTCATTCTCATTGAGGTTGTTGAGCAAGCCGGTTGAGACAGCCACCATCGAATTGTTTTTGGATGGCCCGGTTGCAAAAGCGTTAGGATCTTCTCCTTCATACACGTACACTTCTGGCATTTTGACATCTAAGCGTGTTGAAATTTTTCGAACGGTATCAAAGACCAGCATCTCCGCTTGTGTGCGTGGTTGGGTAATTTGCTGGCAGTTCATCATGCTTTTGGCCATTTGTTTAGAGAATGCCAAACTGATGAAGGCGCCGCCAAAACCAAAGACAAACGCCCACAGCAAATCCTGCTGTCCAATTGATCCACGGATGTCAATTCCAAACGCTGGAAGGATAAATTCAGACAACACCGTGAATGTAATAGATAGCGTGACAAAAATTAGGATGTTGGCGAGGAGCAACAATCCTATACCTTTCAGATTTTTCATCGAATCTCCCCCTTTATAGAAATACTTGCTGATACGCCTTGATAGTGAATCTTATCGAACGTGACTCGAATCTCTGCAATGAAATGCACTATCTAGTTGAAAGATAATAATTTTTTCTGACAAGTCAAGAGGGAATCTGGCAAAAATAGGTGATTCTCACTCCTCTTGCAGGTATTATACTGTGTTTCTATAAATTTGAATATCCCCAATTTTCTTGAAAGATGGATTCGTGAAATATTTCCCATGGCCCCGGCTTCATGAGATTGTATTCGTGGTGTGTGTCATGCTCAATGGACTCCTCCTGGGGCAAGAGGATGTGTGGGCTGATGAAACCGGGGGGACGGATATGTCTGGGACAGGAGCGCAATTCATCACGATTACCATGGAGAGTTATACGTTTACACCGCATACGTTGATCGCTGAAGTTGGGCAACCTATTGAATTTCTGCTGAAGAATGAGTCGTTTCTTGTTCCGCACAACTTTCTGTTGGATTCACCTGATGGTACTCGCCTGATTGAGGCCAATGTTGATAGTGGAGAGCAGGCCACGATTCAGTTCACTCCAACTCAGAGTGGGCCTCATGTTTTTTACTGTAATAAACAGCTGCTCTTTTTCCCTGACCATCGTGAAGAAGGCATGGAAGGCATGCTCACCGTTCGCTGATTTTCCTCCAGATGGATTCGTCACAAGCAGACACCTATCTCTTCCAGACCATTCTCAAGCGTGTCTCTCGATCTTTTTATCTCACGCTGGCTGTGCTGCCTACTGCTGTTCGTTCGCAAGTTGGTCTTGCGTATTTGTTTGCTCGAGCGGCTGATACGATTGCGGATACGGGCGAACTCAATCAGGAGGCCAGACTTCGTTGTCTGCAGCAATTCAAGGCGCAGTTCCGACATGGCCCAGTCCACGCAGCCGACGTGCAGTCGATCCAAGCCTTGGCTGCCTCGCTGCAGCGGGATCCGAGTGAGAGGATCTTACTTGAAGAGCTTCCTCGCTGTTTCGCGTTGTATGAAGCCCTGCCACATGAAGATCAACAACGCATTGCTGACTTGCTCCCAACAATTATTGAAGGGATGGAATTTGACCTTGTTCAATTTCCTCAGCAATCTGGTGGTCGTGTGACGGCACTGCCAACGACAAAAGAATTGGATTATTATACGTATGCTGTTGCCGGGTGTGTCGGGGAGTTTTGGACGAAGATTATGTGTGCCCATCTTCCTCGCCTTTCCCATTGGGATTCGTCGGTGATGGTTCCTACAGGAGTTCGGTATGGGAAAGGATTGCAGTTAGTCAATATTTTGAAAGATGTGGCCAAGGACCTTCGTCTTGGTCGATGCTATATTCCTCAACATCTTTTGAATGAAGCGCATCTCCAGCCGGAAGATTTGTTCGATCAACGAAATGCTCAGCGTCTTCGTCCGATTCTCAAGCAATTGATTGCCGTCGCTCTTGAGCACTTAGATCAAGGATGGAGCTATACGATGGCGATTCCTCGTCTTGAAGTTCGATTGCGGCTGGCTTGTATGTGGCCAATTTTGATTGGCCTCCGGACGCTTCAGCAGTTATCTACCTCACCCCATATCCTTGATCCAGCTATTTCCCAGAAAGTCTCTCGTGGGGAAGTGTATCGAATAATGGCGATGACGACATTGTCTGGCGGATGTGGTTCTGTTGGAACCGCCTATTGGGGCTATCTGCGGAAACGTGTGGTGTGATGAGGGGAACGTATCGCGTTGCTCGTGAATCGTATCTCGTAAAAGCGTGTTCTGGTTTTTCTTGCGAGCGACAAGCCACGAATCACGCTTGCGCGCCGGGCCTACTCCGCCGAAGTAGCTACGAAGGCTGTAAGCGCTACAGGGCACAGGCGCGAGCAACCCATGGATCTAGTCTTGGGGGGGAAGAAGGACTTTTTCGCCCTTTCTGAAGACGGTGTAGATGGCCTGAGTCGGACAGGCATCAAGGCAGAGTCGGCAGGATTCCAAGCAGCGAGACGAATCGAATTTAAACGGGGGAGTGGAAAGCCATGCGCCGGTTGGGCATACGGGAATACAGACGGCATTATGGGCACAACGGTCTGGGTGACGAACGAGATGATCTCTAGTTACCATCATGGGAGTGACTCCTTCAAATAAACCCTGGGAAAACAGTTCAAACATATTCATGCGATGTACCTACGAATCCCAGGTTTGCACTAAGGTTCGGATATGATCTTTTAATTCAGGTATTTGCTCTAGATTATTCGTGATGGCGCCAAGAATATTTTCCATTCGAGCTTTCCGTCCGGCTTCTTGGTCCAATAGCGCCAATCGATCATATTCAGCAAAAGCTTCAGGAAGCTTTGCTTCTAAGATCGCACGTCCTGCGGACAGCCCGGCTTTGAGGTCCCGAGGTTCGATCGTTACTGGAGGAGAGACCGCGAATGTGGCATTGGAAAACACAATCATGGCTGTGCCGGTGTCAGATGTGAGTGGCACCACATGTTCGACCGTCTGACCAACGGTCTGTTCCCACGAGGAGAGGAGGCCTGGGAATTTTTTGAGATAGGCGGCCTTGTCTTGATTGGCTTTCCATTTGGCTTCAATTGACATAACGGTCTCTCATTTTATGCTTGGGTACATGTGAATGGAGGCAAAATTGATCGATTTCGGAGCGTCAGATCATTGGGGATTGAGGAGTTGTTTGGGTGCATCGTGTCCAGGCATGAGCAAGCGTTCAACGATTTCTCCTTTAACGATATGGCGCTCCATGATCTCTGTCACATCCGCTTCGGTTCCAGCCCAATACCAGACGCCTTCAGGATAAATGACGATACTCGGTCCATATTCACAATGGTCAAGGCATCCAGCTTTATTAGCACGGACAATCCCCTTGAGCCCCAATCGTTCAACTTCCTTCTTAAAAAAGGCATGGAGTTGAACCGACCCTGTATCTGCGCAGCATCCACGAGGATCACCCTTGGGACGTTGATTAATACAGATAAAGATGTGGTGTTTGAAAGCTCCCATTTTCTTTAAGATATCAATGAAAATCGAGGAAAAAACTCACAATGGTCAGCGATCTTACCTGAGGGTTCCTCTAGGTGTCCAGCCGCTGTCATGCCTACGATCCGTGAAATCGAGGAGGGTTCATAATGGTCATTGGTGTTCCCAAAGAAGTGAAAGATCATGAATTTCGCGTGGCAGTGACGCCAAGTGCCGTTCGGCATTTGGTCTCGCTTGACCATCTGGTACTCATGGAACAAGGGGCAGGCGAGGGGAGTGGATTTTGGGATGACGAGTATCGTGAGGCCGGAGCAAAGTTTGTTGAATCACCTCGAGATGTGTACGGTGATGCCGAACTCATCCTGAAGGTTAAAGAACCCCAGCCTCAAGAATATCAGTATATTCAACGTCATCATACCATTTTTACCTATCTCCATCTGGCAGCCTCTCAATCTTTGACTGAGGCGTTGATGGCCTCAGGATGTACGGCCATTGCCTATGAAACAACGGAAACGGCTCACGGAGAACTCTCAATGCTTCGTCCGATGAGTGAAATTGCCGGACGCATGTCCATCCAAATTGGTGCGCATTTTTTAGAACGTCACCAAGGCGGTCGAGGTGTTCTTCTTGGTGGAATTCCCGGTGTCACCCCAGGGCATGTGGTCATAATTGGTTCGGGAGTCGTTGGGGCTTCGGCGACAAAAGTTGCCGTGGGAATGGGCGCTCGCGTGACGGTCTTAAGTATCGATGTCGGTCAGCTTCGCCATTTGGATGACCTCTATGCCGGACGAGTCACGACGTTGGTTTCACGGCCTCAGGTGTTGGATGATGCGGTTAAAGAGGCAGACCTTGTCATTGGTGCGGTGATGATTCCTGGAGCTAAAGCTCCCAAGTTGATCTCGCGTGAACTTATCCGTCATATGAAACGCGGAGCGGTCTTTGTCGATGTGGCCGTGGATCAGGGTGGCTGCGCCGAGACGACTCATCCGACCACGCATTCAGATCCAGTCTATGTGGTTGATCATGTGCTCCACTATGCTGTCACCAATATTCCCGGCATTGTTCCTCGAACCTCGACGGTGGCCTTGACCAACGCGACGTTACCTTTTATAGTCCGGTTGGTGAATCAAGGAGTGGAGGAGGCTCTGAAGACCGAAATGGGTCTCGCTCGTGGGGTCAACGTGAGTGGAGGTCGAGTCACGTGTCGTGCGGTGGCTGAATCTCATGGAATCCCTTTTGACCCTCTTTGACGATCAGTAGCAGGTCGGACTCTTCTGATAGAGATCGGGGCGTAGCGCAGACCGGTAGCGCACCGCGTTCGGGACGCGGGGGTCGGAGGTTCAAATCCTCTCGCCCCGACCAACTTCTCCACTCTTGCGTTGTTCATAACGCGATGGTGTGCCTATAGCCGATTCTAATGAACTTCCAATGGTTGAAGTCGTGAACTCCGCTGGATGAGTCAGGCCGGCTCGACTGGAACTTCTTTAAATTCGCTATAGTCCGTCTCTTCCAAATTTCGTGCGTAATGGATCATGGATGCAATTATCTCAGGAATTGCCGTTGTTGGGTGTCTCTTTGCTGCTGGGGTGTGGATGTATGCTCGAAAGTTGGGTAAACAGGTAGAGCAGCTTAAACGTGCTCAGTCCGCAATTGAACTCAAACTCAAGGCACAATTACAGGAAGGTCGGAGCCTAGTTGAACCACTTCGCCTTCAACTTGCGGCTGTTGCCACGGGAGAAATTGTACCCAGTGAACTTATTCGAGAAGGCCGTCTCTATCGAAAAGTTTCAGCTGAAGAGGAAGGGCATCGACAGATGGGCAATGGTGCGGATGGGCAACGGGAAATGATCCGCCTTGATGTTCGTACGGCTCAAGAATACGAACGTGGACATTTAGCCGGTGCGATGCTGATTCCTCTTGAAGAATTAGAGCAGCGTTGTGGGGCAGAAATTTCCAAGACCGATTATGCTGTAGTGGTGTACTGCGACAATGGTGAACGCAGTCGATTAGCCTGTGATTACTTAAGCCGGCAGGGTTATCTCAATCTGTATCATCTGTCTGATGGACTCCAGCGTTGGACAGGAGTGCTCGAAGGCGAGCCGCCAGTTAACTTAATACAAATTCAGTCAAAGGCCAGCGTGTCTGAATTCAATGGAATATGACGATGAGTGATGAACAAACAACTGATGAATATACGGTTCTGAATGTGATGGGCCCCTATCGCGAGCCGCGCGAACCGGCTTTTTCGTATGACTACTCTGTTCAACGCCCTCATTGGGGGACGCCGCAAGGCGTTCGTGTAAAGGTGTTCATCAAGCCGGAACTCGAGTACTTTAAGGAAAATGTATTAGGCGTGACGGGAGGGACGAGTGGACAACAGTTGCGGGCCAATCAAATGCTTTGCCGCCATATTGCGGATCAAAAGCTCGAATTGGGAAATCAGGATGGGTTGTTTACCGAACGCCGTGATGTGATGATCGGGCTATTTGACGATGACCTTCAGCATTTGTCCCCATTACTTGAAGGTTGGATGCAGACAGAAAAAGATCGAATTCGAAAAGAGATTCAAGAACAAGTTGGGATTTAGAGATACGCTCTTCATGCAAAGTGAAAACTGAAAATTGCAAAATGTTGGGTCTGGAAATCGATGAAAGGTTCTCCCTCCTATAATTTTTCAATTTTCATTTTGTCTTGCCGCATGAGCCTGACAGATTCTTCAAAAAACCTTTTGATAGTGTTTTGAATACACCCCGGTTTCGTCTTCGCCAAACCCAAGCGATCCTGTTTCCGGAGTGGTACGGTTGTGAAGGTTAATGGCGTAATGACCGCGTACATGTTCCATGGCCACTTCGAATGGGATTGAACTGGGGTAGAGAGTGCCGGGTGCGTGGGCTCCGCGACTCAGGACTTCAGTGGCCTCGGGTACGGCATATTCTGGTTCAGAAAATATATAGATCTCAGCAATCGAAAATTCTCCCAGATCGTCTCCTGGAGTTGTTGGAGGGAGTAAGGTGGAGAGTGTGCCGTCGAGACGGGCTGTTTTCAGGTGAAGGAGGAGTGCGACAACTTGACTGTCGGTGGTGGCCGGAGGCACGGTGACATTGATGATGTTCATTTCAGTGATGGTGGACGTTGTGTTGAAGACAGGAACGACGTCACTTGAAAACGAAGTTGCAGGACTGGTCTCTGCTGATTCGGGAGGCATCCCGTCTTGATGTTTGGTGTTTTTGGATTTCGGGATAATTAACGTAATAAAGAGCCACAGTCCAACAATGACGCCGAATAAGACAATGGCCGGATGGAGCCCAACTCGTTTCCCCTCGGTTGACTTGCTGTCGTGTTCTTCCATGTTTAAATTTCCAAGCTCTTTATAGTGTCATGATGAGGTGTGTCTATCGGGTTCCTGACTTTCGCTTGCTTTGACGTCTTCCCACCATTGATCAAGTTCCGCTTCAGTGCATTGCCCGATAGTGCGGTCCGTTTCCAAGGCTTTCGCTTCCACGTATTGGAATCGTGAAGCAAAACGGTTGGTAGCTTTTCTCAGAGATTCTTCTGGATTGATTTTCAGAAAACGAGCCATATTGACAAAAGAAAATAACACATCCCCGAACTCGGCTTCGACTCTTGATTCATAAGACGCCAACGTCTCGCGCGAAGGTGATGCGGATTGCTGCTTTTGCAAATCAGCCATGGCGGTGTACAGTTCCTGGCCTTCTTCACGTAATTTTTCCAATACCGGTTCAGAGCTAGTCCAATCAAAACCGGCTTTTGACGCACGCTTTTGTACTTGATACGCTCGTTGAAGAGCCGGGGCGATCTTGGGAATTCCATCTAATGCAGATGGCGAAGTGGTGTCGTGTTGGCGTTCCTGCTTCTTGATCGTTTCCCATTTTTGAGCCACATCATTGGCGGATTTTACTTCCGTGTGCTGCTCCGGAGCAAATACATGAGGATGTCGACGGATCAGTTTTTTGCTGAGATGCGAGGCGATATCATCAAGTGTGAATTCTGAGTGTTCCTCGGCAATTTGTGCATGGAAGATCACTTGCAATAACACATCGCCCAGTTCTTCTTTCAAAGCTGATGTATCCTGATTGTCAATGGCTTCCAGCGCTTCGTAGGATTCTTCCAGGAGGTAGGGTTTCAGCGTTTCGTGTGTTTGTTGACGATCCCATGGGCAGCCCTCTGGAGATCGCAATTGAGCCAGGAGTGCGACAAGTTCTGAGATTTTTGCACTCATGACGTGAGGTGTTGAGCACACGCACGCTCATCCAAAGTTATCGATGTGCTCGGTACGTCGTTCATCAAAAATTCTCCATTGTGGACGAAAGAAGTGGGATATGAAGGATGGCTTCTGATAGGCGGCTATTATACCGCTTTCTCTGCCTGGTGCAATCTCGTGGTTTCTTGCGAGAAACCGTATAATAATGTTACGGTTTTGATAGATTATAAAAGGAGGATGCCCTGATGAGCGAGGAAGAACAAGGCTTTATTATTCGAGATAAACGTGGGCGTAGTACAGAGCCAGACCCATCTCCAGCTTCGACTGCAGAGCCAATCTCGGAACCTACCCCTTCTCCAACCAGCTCAGCCAAGTCTTCTGAGCCTCAAGAATCAGGACCGCCTATTACGTTTTCCTCATTTGTTTTTTCTCTCGGAACGTCAGCCTTGATGTTGATGGGAGAGTCTCTTGACACTCAACAACCCTCGGTGCCAGTGAATCTCCCGCAGGCCAAAGAAGTTGTGGATATTCTCTCCATGCTGGATGAAAAAACGAAAGGGAATCTCTCACCAGACGAATCCTCGGTGCTTGGAGATATGCTCTACACGCTTCGAATGAAATATGTTGCCCTGACATCTGCGAACCCGGGCTCTCCATCTTCTTAGGAAGATATCCACGGGAAGAGTCATCGGCTACGAGTCACTGATGTTCTTGCAAAAGCTTCCGGTCCTTTTCATGATATATTCATGAGAGAGCACCACCATTTGCTTCAAATACTCGAAAAATCTGACGTTCTCGGTTATCGGTGATCCGCATATTCAGTCGATAGGACGGCGGTTCTTGATTCATGTCTCGTTTCGGTGGCCATGGAATCTCTCGTGTTGATGGCGTATTAGGCTGCGACTGTGTTCCCTTTTTGGGGAGTGATAGGGCTGGCGACAAAATTCTGTTGCATGAACAAACATGATTGTGAGTATTGAGCCTTGACCGATGACTGTATAGCTGATTGAGATCGTCGATGAATCTGTTTTCCAATAACCCGCGTCCGCCCAAATTTCCCCGTCGGGACCTTTCTCCGTCAACGCCCGATCCTCAATATTCAGAAAGAGAGTCAGACAGCCAACAGAAGGCAAGGCATTTTAGGCCTGTGGCCATTGTGTTGTTGCTGCTCATTCCGTGTCTAGTCCTCACGGCTATTTATGCCAGATACGGAATTACCAATACCACCAAACCGGACTCTATTCTTCCCAGTCCCAGTTACGCAGTTGTGATGTTTTTAGTGTATCTGGATAGTGTGGGATTGGTGGTGTTGTCTCTGTTGTTGTCGCGCAATCTCATTCGGGCGTATTTTGAGAAACGGCATCGTCTTATTGGATCGGGGTTTCGTGCGAAACTGATTGCGGCATTTATTGGATTTGCGTTGATTCCGACGGTCATGTTAGCGACGGTGGCGAGTGGCGTGATTAGCGAAGTGATTGAAGTGTGGTTTAATGACCAAATTATGCAAGTCTTAAACGATTCTGAAGAATTGGCGCAATTCTACCATGAAGATCGAGTGGACCTTGCCGTGAACAGTGCTCGGGCGATTAGCCAAGAGATTTTTCGAGAAGATATTTTAAGTCCTGAACATCGAGAATTGCTGATTTCAGCGATGGGTCGAAAGCGAATGGAATATAATCTTGCCGGCGTCGAGGTTTTTTCCCCCAGAATGGAAACGTTAGCGCGGGTGGTTCATCCAGATCTGACAGATGCCGTGTTAAGTCTTCCTGTCGGGCAATTGGTGTTGCAAGTGCTCGATACGCGTGAGGAACTCAACTCGGTACAAGAAGCTCCCGTTGGTCGATTGGTCCGTGCAGCCACTCCGATTTTGTCGAGTGCCACTCCGGACAAGGTCAGTGGTGTGGTTGTGGTCTCGGCCTATGTGCCCGAATCGTTGCTGGTCAAGATGGATGTCATTGCCAAGCAATTTAATGATTACCGGCAAATGAAAGAAATGAAAGCGCCGATTAAAGTTGGCGCCTACTTATTTGTCGCGGTGGTGACGGTGCTGATTCTGTTTGGCGCGACCTGGTTTGGGTTTTACGTGGCTCGCGGTATAACCGTTCCTATTCAACGGCTTGCTGAGGGGACCGAGGCAGTCGCTAAGGGTGATCTTGATGTAAAAATTGAAGTGAAGGCCACCGATGAAATCGGAACGTTGGTCGAATCGTTTAATCGGATGACTTCAGATTTACGACAAAGTAAATCGAGACTAGAAGAAGCAAATTATTCTTTGCTCCAGTCGAATGCCGAAATAGATCAGCGTCGTGCATACACGGAAACCGTCGTTGAAACCATTGCTTCCGGTGTCTTGTCCATCTCAGCTGATGCCAAGATTACGACATTTAATCCATCAGCTGAACGAATTTTAGGCATCAGTGGAGAACAATTTCGTGGAAGGCCGGTCACGGAGGCCTTTAAAGAGTTTCAGTTGACATTATTTCAATCGGCCTATGATCAGATGCTTGTTGATGGACGTGAGGGCTATTCGTCGGCTGGTCAAATGGAAGCGCATGGGATGTTATTGACCATTGGTCTGAATGTATCGCGTATGCGGAATGAAGCCGGTCATGACTTGGGTTTTGTGTTCGTCTTTGAGGATCGAACGGAATTGATTAAGGCGCAAAAAACCGCGGCGTGGCAGGAAGTGGCTCAGCGTATCGCACATGAGATTAAGAATCCTCTCACACCCATTCAATTGTCCGCGCAACGTCTACGGAAAAAGTTTTTTGAAAAGTCGCCAGATTTTGAAAAGATTTTCGATCAGTCGACGAATGTGATTGTTGGAGAAGTCAGTAGTTTGAAGCGGATGGTAGATGAATTTTCTAAATTTGCCAGAATGCCAGCTCCACATATGACTCGTGAATCATTAGGCGACATCATCGAAAAGGTCGTGTCTCTCTATGCCGGAGCCCATCGTGATGTGGAATTGATGGTGAATCTAGATGATTCGCTTCCGGAGATTAGTTGTGATGTGGAACAAATCCGTCGGGTGTTTGTGAATCTCTTTGACAATGCGGTTCAAGCCATGAATAGCCGGGGACGAATTTGGGTCTCGACGGAGTGCGATCGAAGACGTCATCGTGTTATCGTGCGCATAGCTGATGAAGGGGCAGGGATTCAACCCGAAGACCAAGAGAAGTTATTTGTCCCGTATTTTTCCAGAAAACGGACGGGAACTGGGTTAGGACTCGCCATTGTTCATCGTATTATCACCGACCATAATGGTTCGATTCGTGCAGAGAATAATCAACCCAAAGGTGCCGTGTTTACGTTTGATCTGCCAATCTAAGCTATGACATTTCGTGAGCGTTTGCGTATGATGATTCTCAATGATCTTTGCAACGTTACGGAAGCTGTAGGTAATTTTCTGAGGAGATAACGTTGTGGCCGAGAGTATTTGCATTGTTGATGACGAGCCAGCGATCCTGAATACGCTGAGCAGTATATTAGAAGATGAAGGGTATCAAATTTCCGTGGCCAAAAGCGGTACGGAAGTGCTGAAAATGGTTCGGAGTGAACCACCGGATTTGATTATTCTTGATATTTGGATGCCGGAGATTGACGGGTTGGAGACCTTGAAACGGTTGAGACAGCAATTTCCAGCACTCCTCGTCATTATGATGTCAGGGCATGGTTCGATTGAAACGGCCATCAAGGCCACAAAGTTAGGAGCCTACGATTACCTAGAAAAGCCCTTAGATCTAGAAAAAGTCACGATTCTGGTCAGAAATGCGCTCCATCAGCGGAAACTTGAGGAAGAGAACTTGAATCTTCGGATTCAAGTGGAGCGACGATTTGAACTAGTCGGGACCTCCCCGGCTATGCACCGGCTTCGTGAACTCATTGCCATGGCGGCTCCGACGAATAGTCGTGTGCTGATTTCCGGGGCGAATGGCACAGGCAAGGAGTTGGTCGCCCGCGCCATTCATCTTCACAGTCCTCGCCACAGCCGTCCCTTTGTCGAAGTGAACTGTGCCGCGATTCCTGAGACGCTAATTGAAAGTGAATTGTTTGGCCATGAACGAGGGTCGTTTAGCGGGGCGACGTCGATGAAGCGTGGAAAGTTTGAGCTTGCCGATGGGGGGACCCTCTTTCTTGATGAAATTGGCGATATGAGTTTAGCCACACAAGCGAAAGTTCTGCGTGTGTTGCAAGAGCAGCAATTTACGCGAGTCGGCGGGAGTAAACTGTTAAACGTCCAGGTTCGTGTGATTGCCGCGTCAAACAAAGACTTAGCGGAAGAAATTGAAAAAGGTTTATTTCGCGAGGATTTGTATTATCGTTTAAATGTCTTGCCGATTATGGTCCCGACTCTTCGGGAGCGTCGGGACGATATTCCGGAGTTAGCGCAACACTTTCTCAAGCTGCATGCGGAAGAACAAGGTTTGAAATTCAAAGAATTGACGAAAGAGGCCATGGAAATGCTGCGTCAGCACGATTGGCCGGGCAATATTCGTGAATTGCGGAATTTGATTGAACGCTTGCTTATTATGGTTCCGCGTCCGCTAATCGATGCGAAGGACATTGAATTGTTTCTTCAAGTTCGAAG
>BQIU01000038.1 GCA_021603905.1 Nitrospirales bacterium | reverse complement strand
GAACGTATCCCGCGACTGATCTTTGTGGGCCTTGCGCTCACGGGTATTGACGCGAGTTGACCAGCCATAGCCACGGCTGCTGGAGTACTGCGACCCATCATCCTTGATGAATCCAGACGGAGTAGAAGACGATGACGGTTGAAAGTTGATGGAGACGACTGTGCCACCAGTTGGTGGGTTAGTAGGAGGAGTAGACGTGGTTACGAATGTGGCTGTCACGGATTTCGCGGTACTCATGGTGACGACACATGAACCAGATCCTGTGCAGGCTCCATTCCATTTAGAAAATGTTGATCCGGATTTTGGTGTGGCTGCAAGAGTAACGGATTGTCCTTCAGTGAAAGATGAATTGCAGGAGCTTGTACAGTTAATTCCGGCGGGCGCACTTGAAACGGACCCATTGCCTGAGATCGAGACAGAGAGGTTGTGTTCGGGTTTTGTCGATTCTACAAATTTTATGGTTACAGACTTCGCGGCGTTCATGGTGACGACGCAGGAACCTGATCCGGAGCATGCTCCTCCCCAACTGGAAAACTTCCAATTTGATTTTGGCGTGGCAGAGAGGGTAACGGACTGTCCTTCAGTGAAAGATGAATTGCAGGAGCTTGTGCAACCAATACCAGCGGGCGCACTTGAAACGGTCCCATTACCTGAGATCGAGACAGAGAGTTTGTGTAAGACGTTTTCCGCCTGTGTACTCACTTCCGCAGAAGGAGAACTTTCATTTCCTGCTTCATCATATGCGGTGACGGCAAAGTAATGTTTTTTTGTCGAGTCAAGGTCTTCCTTACGGTGAGACGTTTTATTGTCTACATTGTCCGGAAACCCATACACGCCAGATGCTGTGCCGTGATACACATTATAGCCGGCGAGATCCTCTTCCTGGTTTGGGGCCCACTCTAAATCAACATCTTTTTCAGCGGCAGAAACAGTTGGGGAAATTGACAGTAGTAACCCAAAGGCAAGAACGATAGCTGGTATATTTCGGCTCCAAGTGAACATATGAGGCCCCTCCTTAAGTAGAAAAATCGAAGAAGGCCCCATTTCCGCGGGGTGCTGACTGAAAATCTGCCCTTCCTTCGGTGTCCCGGCTATCAGATGCGAGTTCATCTGACCCGTGGTTTTGCGTCCCTACCTCGCGGTAGGTTTGCCCTTATCGGGAAGGAGCCTTCATAGTTATGACGGTAGACGTTGTGAAGTTTAGATTATCATGTGTATTCCTGTCCTTATTTTTTCGTGTTCACAACTAGATGAACATTGTGTTCCATATGAATAAATATATCGGCCATCTTACAGAACACTTTAGTTGCTCCATTGCTTCATCTTCTCAGGACTTCTCATCGACTCTTCAGTCTTGCTAAGAGTTAGTGTTCAGTCTCTCTGGAAGGTGTGTGGTCAATCGGGGCTATTCAATTGTTATTGAGGTGCAATACGGACAAAATTGAGGAGTGTTTTGCTACTGCCGCCTGAGCGGGTGAGGCGAATCGTCAGTTGGCCGTCAGAGACGGTGACGAGACGATTGGTGACGGTGGCAAATTTATTAGCTTGCGTGGAGACATTATTAATGACGGTGATGCCTTCGACTTGAACATGATGTGGGCCCTGATGATAGGTTGGATCACCGCTGGCAAGTGAGATGTGGTACTGGCCATTGGGCAGCGTATATTGCCAGGTCACGTTGGTGCCTTGGTCAAAGTGAATGAGTGTATCCAGTGACTGATTGCTCGATCGATTCCGTTCACGGGTGTTGACGCGGGTCGACCAGCCATAGCCGCGGGAGGCGTTGAAGGGCGCCCCGTCATCTTTAAGGAAGCCCGCCGGTGTGCTGGCAGAAGCCGGTTGAAAGTTAATGGAAACGACTGAGCCGCCTGACGGTGGGGGAGGCGGGGGAGGTCCTGGGGCTGGCGGTGGAGGCGGTGGTGGCCCTGGCGCTGGTGGCGGTGGAGGTGTGGTTGAGCCAGTCGTGGTTCCTGAAACTTCGTTCGAAGGCGCACTTTCGTTTCCTGCGACGTCGATAGCTGTGGCAATGAATGAATAACGTGTTTCGTCTGTTAGTCCTCCTATTGTTTGAGAAGGGGCAACAGGGTTCGATGGAAAACCAGAAAATGCTGGGGCTCCATAATTGGTCGAGGGCGGTATTCGTTTGTAAATTCTATATCCTGCAAGATCATTTTCGTTATTAGGTTCCCACGTTAGTGTGAGGGAGGCTGCTTGACCATGAAGAGGAAGGGAAGAAAGTACAGCAACCAAAAACAATGTAAAGACTGTGAGGAAATTGGTTTTACACACTGAGGCAGTATGACTTGTCATAGTTCTCCGTGACTGATTCCAATTAAGATGTTTTGTGAAAATCAAAACTGAGAATAAAAAATTAGAAGTTAATGTTGCTCAATTCATACGATGGCATGCACCGTATGAGATAATTCCACGATCCTTGTGGCGGGTATTGCTAATCCATTCTGCGGAACCTTTTGAATCCCAGGCATTCTCCCAAGCAATTCATATGCCGATTTTATGTTTCCTGTATTTATTTCTTGAAATTAGGAAGTTATAAAAAACCGCAACAGTGGTGTTGTCATCATTGCATGAGAGAATTTTTATTTTCTGCAGGTCATGATGTTCATGTGTTATACGTAGTTTCGAGAATATGACAAAAGCGAATCTCACGATATCTTGAAATCGTGTTTTTCGAATATCGACTTTAATATTTACGCTAAAATACACGGTTTGGACTATGAGATTTGACTAGTCTGTGAGAGGTGTGTTTTCTAATGGGGCGAATGTTTTTGTGGGTTGGGGGGATAGAGAAGATGTATTATTCTCAGACTGGCATTCGTTGATTCATGTTTCTGTTAAGAATGCCTTTGAGAGTCCCTCTGGGTTGTGTTGGAATATATGTCTGAATATTGTTTGACTCTGCCTTTAGGAAAGGCAAAAGTTAAAGAATCTGGATTATGAATTTGAGCTGATGGTATGGGTGAGGAAAGATGGATCGGTAAGAAGGATCGCGTTGTGGCAGTTGTGACGAAATTATTTACTGTCGGACAATAGTCGTCTTATGTTTTCGCGTCTTTCTATTTTTTGGCGATCGGCATTGGGTTATTTGACCATTATCGCTTTGGTGGTCGGTGTGAATCTGTATGTCCTCAATCAACTTCGTGTCTTGACGGATTTAAGTGCAGAGCTTGTTATTCACCATTTCCCTGCTGTTGAAACAGCAAAACGTTTGATTGTGAGTTTATATGCACAATTAAAAAGTGATAAGCAATATCTCGTTCTTCGGGATACCTTGTTGTTACAAGAATTTCTTGAAGAAGCCGAAAACTTTCGAAAAACGCTTGAGGTTTTGCGAAAACAGGAAGATTCTCAGAAAACACTGGAGCTACTCGCGAGAGTCAGGCAACTCCATGAAGAACTTCATACGCTATTTCTAAGTGAGGGGGTAGAGCAAAACGATCGCTCGGAGGTCTCTATTTCTTCCTATGAGAGTCGACGAGATGTGTTAGTTGACTCTATGACTGAGGCGATCAATTCGTATATCACGTTACAGGAGTCGAGTATCGGGGGGATTTTACGCGATACGCATGTACGATCAGTTCAAGCGGTTGATATTTCCCGGCAGCTCATGATCATGGCATTATTGTTGGGACTTGGTTTGGCCGGTGTAGCCAGTTATAGTATTCTGCGTCCGCTGAGACGCGTTCAAGGACAAATACGCCGTATTGGGCAGGGGCAGTTTGGACGAACGGTCCCCGTGACCGTGCCCCATGAGTTACGAGAACTTGTTCATACGGTCAACTGGATGAGTGAACAATTACAGCAATTGGATCAAATGAAATCTGAATTTCTCGCCAATGTGTCGCATGAACTTCGCACGCCGTTAACCTCGATACGAGAGGGCACACAACTTCTTGTTGATGGAATCCCTGGCCCCATCAATCGCGATCAGCGTGAGACATTGACGATCCTACTGGAGAGTAGTCAGCGTCTGAATCAGTTAATCGGGAACCTTCTTGATTTGTCTCGAATGGAAGCCGACATGTTGGCCTATCAATTTAGCCCAACAGACTTGAATCGTCTGGTGTTGCGATCGGTTGAGAAAATGAAATTTTTAGCAGAACGTAAACATATTCAACTCGTGACAGAATTATCGCATGATCGTGTTCGTATGCAGGATGTTGATGGTTCCCGCATTGAACAGGTTACTGAAAATCTGTTGTCGAACGCGATTAAGTTTAGCCCTGAAGGGTCGTCTATTACCATTCAGTCACGGGCCGCAGAGAGTGGCGGTAGTTTTCATCTTTCTGTCTCAGATACAGGCCCAGGTGTTCCACCTGAAGATTTACCACATATATTCGAACGTTTTTATCAAGGACGATCTCAAGAAGGCCGCTCGTACGTTGGAAGCGGTATTGGGCTGGCTTTAGCTAAGAGAGTCGTGGAAGCTCATGGAGGTACCATCTGGGCTGAGAGTGAAGTCGGAAAAGGGACGACTGTTCATGTTATGGTGGGCAATCAAAAGCCCAGTGGAGTCACCAGATGACGATATGGTCATGTCTTCCCTCTAAACTCTTGTCTGTTCTGCTTGGAATGGTGTTCTGTTGCGTGACAATGAGCGTTTCCCTTTTATCTTGGAACATTGATCCTGTACAGGCTCAGCCGCAGCGCTCGGATGTTTCAATGTCAAAAATATTTGAGCCTGATTCGGAAGACATTCCATTTTTTCGAGCCATTGTGGAGGCTCAAAACCGAGAGCTTCAAGAGTGTAAGACCCCGTTAGCTTGTCAAAAACCAAACTTTCTTCGAGGTTTGGCATTGCTGTATTCCAACAAAGGTTTAGCGGCAACGCATTTTCAAAAAGTGATTACGGCCAAGCCGTCGAGCCGTTTGGCTGCTGAAAGTCGATTTTGGTTGTGGTTCATTGATGTGCTGAGTACCCAGAAGCGCGAGGCAAAAATTTCAATCATCGATCTGGCTAGACGTTTGACGCGTGAGATTGTTGATCGAGAATTTATTGTGTATGACTTGGTCGCGAAGCTGGAACAGACGTCTCTTGAATCATTGCAGCATGATGTGGATGAACGCGATAGAAAGGTTGAGGAATTAAATCAGGTTATTACGGCCTTAACGAAACAGGTTAGTGAATTAAAAAAAGAACCGGCCATCAGGTTGTCGCTACAAAAGGAACTGCAAGCAAGTGAAAAGAAAGTTGAAGAACTCATGAGTCAACTCGATGCTCTTCGACGAATTGATCAAGAACTCAAGGAGAAAACCCCACCAACTCGACCATCAGAAGAATTGACCCCTGCTCCAGGATTAGAAACCGCTTCTCCCAATTAGGAGTGAAAAAACTTATGTCAGATGAACGTATTCTCGTTGTTGATGATGACCCAAGTCTGTTAACTCTCTTGCAAATGCGGCTGAAATCAATGGGGTTTGTTGTAACCCCCTGCGGAACAGGGCGGGATGCGTTGAGCCGTGCACAGGAAGAGGCTTTTGATTTTGCTATTTTAGATCTTCGGCTTCCCGATTCAGATGGTTTGGGATTAATGGAAGACCTTCATCACCTTCATGCCGGTCTGCCGATCTTAATTCTCACGGCACACGGATGTATTCCGAATGCTGTTGAAGCTATGCAAAAAGGGGCTCATGGCTATTTAACCAAACCGTTTGATGATAAGGAACTGCTTGCCAGTATTGATAAAGCTTTGACCCAACAACGCATGAGTCAAGAAATCCATCGCCTGCAAATGCTTGTCAATGAGCTATATGGCATGGATAAAGTTGTAGCTCGAAGTTCAGAGATGCAAGCGTTACTTCAACAGGTTGCCCGAGTTGCTGGTACTGATGCCACCGTCTGTATTTCTGGAGAAACGGGAACAGGAAAGGAAGTGATCGCTCGAGTGATTCACTGTAATAGTTCTCGAGCGAATAAGTCATTCATTGCGGTAAATTGTGCGGCTATTCCTGAGACCTTGTTTGAAAGTGAGCTATTTGGTCACCAAAAGGGGTCATTTACTGGTGCTCATCAGACGAAGCGTGGACTTTTTCAAACAGCCGATAAAGGGACCTTGTTCCTTGATGAAATTGGTGAAATGCCTTTATCTCTTCAAGGAAAACTCTTGCGAGCCATCCAACAACGTGAAGTCCTTCCGATCGGAGCTCAAATGCCAACGAAAGTTGACGTGAGGATTCTTGCTGCGACGAATTCAGATCTAGAAGTGGCAGTAAAAGAAGGCCGGTTCCGCGAAGATCTCTATTATCGAATCCATGTTGTGCCGCTTTGGATTCCACCTTTGCGTGAACGACGTCAGGATATTCCGTCACTCACACAATTTTTCCTCAAACAAAGTGTGGCTCGTTTGAATAAGCCCATTCGAGGATTTACTCCTGATGCGATGCAGGCCATGGTGACCTATTCGTGGCCTGGAAATGTGCGCGAACTCGAAAATGTTATTGAACGTGCCGTCGTGATGTCTCCAAAAGATATGATTACGGCAGATCTATTACCCTTGACCCCTGGTAAGTCTCCAGGTACGCTTCAACCATTGACCGAAGCCAAAGAAGATTTTGAACGTGAGTATTTGAAGGATATTCTTCGTGCAACTGATGGGAATATTTCTCGAGCCTCTCAGATAGCTGGTCGGTATCGTGCCGACTTTTATAAACTCTTAAAGAAGTATGGGTTACATCCATCAGACAACCAGGGCGAACGAGTGCCTCCCGGAGAACAGGTTGATCTCACCTAAGGGTATTCGTACATCTATATTTATTGTATTATTTTCTTCTCGCGTGGGTTTCTTCATCCATTAATACTTGCTCGCGTCAAGGCATCAAGTTTGGTGCTCTTCCACATTTTCCATTTCCGTTTTGTACGTGACAAATGTTTGTCGGTTTACGGGCTGTCGGTCTGGTATGTCCTGCCTATAGCCGTTCTAAATAACTTTCGCATGTTTGCCGTGAGTAATCGCGCGGGGTAAGTTGATATCCCTCAGCTGGACTTGGACACCTGTCATCCAAAGATCAGTTTGGTTATTGAGTGACGATGTCGAATGTATGTGAGAAACGCGAGGACTTGCATGTATCGTGTCCTAGCATACCTACCTTCAACCTTTTGGATTCGCTATAGTGTGTGCCGAAGTAAAAGGCATGACATTTTGGTCTACATTCTTGATTTTGCTGGAAAATAGTGTCTTGACGAGATGCTCAATCTTTGTTGGAATCTAGTTTGTACCATTTAATGGCGAATCAAATTAATTTCCAGTTAATTATTAAGACTACCGTAGCATAATACTTCGCCTCAAACACGTGGAAGTTATTTGAAAGGACTATAAGATTGGTCAATGTCCCTGATTTATCGACTTGCTTCATCACCATGACAATCCTGTTTTAAACCGACAACGTCTTGATGAAGTTGTCTTAGACACCGTTTGTAGGTCGTAAGATGTGAGAGTGTAAAACTTAAGAGTCCTGTAGAGAAAGCCGAACAATTATTAGAAATCATATTTAAATTCAATCATTTATCCGTATCAAAATTTATGAGTGGTCGCGCTGCAGTTATGCTTCAAGATGCGATTCCATCCATTTCTTGGATTTCTCGTGTAAGGAGTGTAAGAGGAATGAATTCAATGGTTGTGTTTTTATGACGGTGATGAGTCTTCCCTCGCATTCGGCATTTGATCCTCGGAATCTTGTTCTCTGGTCAATTCCTATCATTGGGTTATTACTTCTCCTATACTGGGATATTACCAATGCGCTCGTAGCCGATTGGTATAATGATCCTGACTATTCTCATGGATTTCTAGTGCCATTTTTATCAGTGTTTTTTGTGTGGGAACGCTGGGGTGATATCACGCAAACACGTATTCAACCTAGTTGGTGGGGAATTGGCCTTCTGGGTTTTGGTCTTTTGATGTTAGTCATTGGATTGGTTGGCGCAGAACTCTATACACAGCGGTGTTCGTTGATTGCCGTCTTAGGCGGACTTGTACTCCTTATATTTGGCTGGAACATGATGTGGGTCGTGAGTCTCCCTCTGGCTTTTTTAATTTTTATGGTGCCGCTGCCTGCAATTGTGGTGAACACCATTGCGTTTCCCTTACAGTTATTTGCTGCAAAAACTGCAACATTCTGTCTCTTTTCTCTTGGGATTCCCGTGCTGCGAGAAGGGAATCTCATTGCTCTCGCCGGTACAACCTTAGAGGTTGCCGAAGCCTGTAGTGGTCTTCGGTCATTACTCTCCCTCTTAGCGTTAGGGACGGTTTATGGATACTTTTCTCAGGCAGTGATCTGGAAACGATGGATGTTAGTGTTTCTCTCAATTCCCATTGCCATCATTGCGAATGCGATACGAGTCAGCGGCACTGGGATTCTGGCCCACTATTGGGGAGTCGAGGCCGCAGAAGGTTTTTATCATACCTTTGAAGGGTGGATTGTGTTTATTGCAGCATTTGTTATGCTTTTAGTCTGTGGCAGCTTATTGTCTTGGATGGGGACGGGACGGAACAGGAAGGGGCAGGACGTTGAAATTAGGGAGTGAAATGCCATGAAACCTTGGCCTTTTATTGTTGCCGTCATCATGTTAGCAGGCACATGGGGAGTGATCGAATCACTTTCCTATGGGGACACGGTGCAAAGTAAAAAAGACTTTAAGAAGTTCCCTTTGACCATGGCGAAGCACTGGAAAGGTAAAGAATTGGGTTTAGAAGAAAAAGTTCTGAAGGTTCTCAAACTTTCTGATTATATGATGCGTGTATATTGGCCCACTGAAGAATCTGAAAATGCCAGTACTAGCAAGGTGAGTCAGCAAAATCATCCCGTGTCCGGTGAGGATGCCCAAACCGGCCCGGTGTGGCTGTATGTTGGATACTACGAAAGTCAAAGAACGGGAAGTACCTATCATTCACCGAAGAATTGTTTGCCGGGAGCGGGATGGCAATTTGTTGAATCAGAACATGTGACCGTCCCAATGGGCGATGGTCGAGGGCAAGTGATTAACCGTGTGCTCATCGAAAAAGGATTGGAGCAGCAAGTTATCTTATATTGGTATCATGATCGTGGTCGTGTGATTGCAAGTGAATATTGGGCCAAAGGATATATGGTATGGGATGCCATCACGAAAAACCGAACGGATGGCTCTTTGGTCAGAATATCGATACCGGTGACCACGAATTCGGACGCAGCTTACCAGCATGGCATAAACTTCATTCAGGATCTCTGGCCTGTTCTCTTGGAGTTTATGCCTGATCAGTCAATTCACACAGTCTAAGAGGATGAATGGTGGTCTGGACGATCCCGTGTTTCCTAAGTGGTGGGGCGGCTTTGTTTTTGGCCGCCCTTCTTATTTTGCGGCGGAATAGGGGCCGTGTGTTTCTTGCCCTCTTTTCGATGGCGTCTGTCACCGTGTGGATTCAATTGGCCAATGGGTTTTCCATACTGTTTGAACGCCAGTTTATATTCTGGAGGCAACTCTCTCTTGTAGGAGAGATTCTGTGGCCAGTGACCATGTACCTGGTGGCCTTGTCATTTACGAAACATCTGTCTTTACCCTTTCAACAGATCCTAGTGTGGCGATTTCGTGCCTTGCTTGCCGTTGCGGTTGTATTAGGCCTGTTTGTGATTGGGTTTCCGCATTTAGTGATTACACCCGGAGTTGAACAAGAAGCTGTGGTTTTTCAACGACCATGGGGTCGGCTGATTTGGGGGTTTATTTTAGTAGGACTCATTCTCGCCTTATCGGAATTGGAACATATCCTTCGCGTGTCGCGCGATCCACTTCGTTATCAAATCAAGTTTGTCATTATTGGGGTCGGAGGTATGGCGACGATTGCGATAGTTCAGGCAAGCCAAATGCTGTTATTTGCTGTCTGGCAACAAGAATATATGTGGATGGCCGCCATTGCGGTGTTGTTGTCGATTGGATTAATTGTGTATGGGTTGAGACGTTGGGGGCCAGAAGACCTGAGTCAGAAACTCTTTGTGTCGCCTCATGTCCTCTATACCTCGTTTACCTTTCTCATTGTTGGTGTCTATCTTGTTGGCGTTGGGCTGTTAGTTGCTGTGGTGAGGCAAACTGATTGGACCATGAGTTCGGCACTGGGCATGCTCTTGCTCTTCGTCGCTGGCGTGGCGTTAGTCATTGGAATGTTTTCTCGACAAGCACAAGCCGAGCTTCAATTGTTTGTCGCCAAACATTTCTATCGATCAAAATATGATTATCGAAGTCAATGGCTTGAATTAACCGAATCATTCAGTTCATGTCAGTCGGTAGAAGAAATTTTAGACCAATTTTTGAATATTTTGAGTCGGACGTTTGCCGCTCCCAAAGTCACGATTTGGATAAAGTTTCAAGCAGATAATCGATTTCATCAAGTACGGTCTGTGACGACTGGGCCATCGAATGCCTCCATTGCTATCACCCATCCACTGATCGATGAGCTAGGGCAGCAAGGCGTTCCAGCGGTATTGTATTCAACAGAAACTGAACCGAACGATCAGATAAAAGGTTTTATGGAAGACACCAGAGCGGTCGTCTGTGTGCCACTGCAGTCGACTTCTGAGCATCTCATTGGTTTTGTCACTTTAAGTGAAGAATTACATGGCCGAACATATGGTAGAGACGACCTCGACCTCCTTCGAGCGATGGGACACCATGTTGCCATGTTGCTCACGCAAGCGAAGTTAATGGATGAGCAACGGGCGTCTGCAGAGTGGGAGGCGGTTCACAAATTTTCTGCCTTTTATTTACATGATTTAAAAAATCTGGCGTCAGGGCTTTCGTTAGTCTCCCAAAATGCCGAAATGTATGGACATGATCAGGAGTTCCAGGCTTCAGCCATGCGGACCATCGGGAAGACGGTTCAGCGGATGATGGCGCTGGTTGGAAAACTCTCGATTCAAATCAAAGCTCCGAAGCACGAAACCGCCGCTTTGTTTGAAGTCATGAATGTGAACGAGATCGTCTTGGAAGTTGTGGAAACGTTGGAAGGAGTGTCCTGTAAGCCTCAACTATTCCCTGGAGCTGACCTTCCCGATGTCTCACTCATTCCTGATGAGTTTAAACATGTCATCTTGAATGTACTGATGAATGCCCAGCAAGCGCTTCATGCTGAGGGAATGATTGAAATAGAAACGAAACGAGAGGGTCAGAATGTATTAGTGGTTGTCAAGGATAATGGTCGGGGGATCCCTGAATCGCAACTCCGTACGCTTTTTCAGCCATTTCGAACGACCAAAAAAAAAGGCTTGGGCATTGGTTTATATCAATGCCGACAAATTGTTCAAGATCATGGAGGGACCATGAGGATTGATAGCCAAGAAGGGCATGGCACGAAGGTCTCAATTCTCTTACCGCAGGTCTGCCATCCGGTCGCCAGAGTCAATGCCTAGGCAAGTTTGGAGTCACGATGTGAATGTTGAAAGGATGTTATGGAAGAGGCACTGAAGGATCAACAAAGTCGGGGAGGGCCTCATGCTCTTCCATCTCTTTTAGTTGTTGATGATAATCTTGAGCTTCGTGAACAGATGAAGTGGGGTGTGAAACGTGCCTACCAAGTGTTTGAAGCCGGGGGGAGAAATGACGCCATTGAGATGATGAAAAAGAGCCAAATTGACTTGGTGACATTGGATCTTGGTTTGCCTCCTGATCCTGATGGTGTTTCAGAAGGATTTCTGGCATTAGAAGAGTTTCTCGCCATCAACCCTTCGATGAAAGTTATTGTGATTACAGGAAACCATGATCGCGCCAATGCACTCAAGGCTATCCAGCTTGGTGCGTATGATTTTATGGAAAAGCCTGTCGATCTGGAGGTCTTGAAGGTTATTCTTCAGCGTGGCAGTTATCTCGCACAAGTTGAAGTAGAAAATCGTACCCTTCTTGAACGTGAGAGCAGTCGAAGTTTTCATGAAATTATCGGTTCAAGTCCGAGCATGGAAAAAGTATTTGACACGATTCGACGTGTAGCAACATCCGATGTCTCGGTCTTAGTCGTCGGGGAAAGCGGAACAGGAAAGGAGCTAATTGCAAGGGCGATTCATCACCAAAGTGAGCGACGAGATGGTTCTTTTGTGGCGATTAACTGTGGCGCGATTCCTGAAACATTATTGGAAAGTGAATTGTTTGGGCATGAGAAGGGATCATTTACTGGTGCACATCTTCAGCGGAAGGGCCGAGTTGAATTAGCACAGGGCGGAACTCTATTTCTCGATGAAATTGGTGAGTTGTCTACGGCCTTACAAGTAAAATTGCTCCGTGTTCTTCAGGAACGCTGTATTGAACGAGTCGGTGGACGTGTGGAAATTCCTGTGGATGCTCGTGTCATCGCCGCAACCAATTTAGATCTTCAAGAAGCGATGAAAGATGGACGTTTTCGTGAAGATTTATATTGGAGATTGAATACCGTGACCATTACAGCTCCCCCTCTTCGTGATCGTGGTGCAGACATCATGGTGATAGCCAAGTCGTTGCTGCAACGATTTGCGGATGAGGCAAGAAGAAAAATTGCTGGGTTCAGTCGTGAGGCTGTCGAGGCGATTGAACGGTATGCCTGGCCAGGAAATGTTCGAGAATTAGAAAATCGAATTCGACGAGCCGTGACCCTCTCGGATCATCCACGACTAATTCCCTCTGATCTTGACCTGGAGGAACCAAAAGAGTTTGCCGAACGGACGACACTCAAAGAAGCTCGAGATGCGGTTGAGAAGTGTCTGGTTGAGCAAACGCTGACGAAAACAAGCGGAAATATCACTAAAGCTGCCGTGATACTTGGGGTAAGTCGTCCGACACTTCACGATCTGATTTCTCGCCATAATATACAGAAGTAACTATCTTCAAGAATCGTGATTTCGTTGAGAACACATTTGTCTGTAGGCTATAGTCAATGTAATCAATTCTATGGGGATGCTAAGCCACGAACGCTTAATAGTTTTATGCTTCAATGTATGCTTACCCGGCACTCGAATCACAATTGTAACGGAAAATTGATATTATCGCTGCCCTCTGTGGACACGGTCGTTGATCGAACCATGTGTGCGTGATGGGCAATCGAGCTTGAGATCTCACCGTATCTGATAGCTCCATTACAGGTGTCCTTGGACACGGTTGTTGGCAGTCCCGCGTGTGCCTGATGGGCAATCGAGCTTGAGGTCTGACCGTATCTGATATCTCAATTACAGGTGTCCAATTATGAGCGATAGGATGCGTTGATCTTGACATAGTCATATGAAAAGTCTGTAGTCCAAACCTTAGCTGAAGACTTTCCTCTCCCTACCGTAACCGTTATTGCATACGACTTTTTCTTCATCACGCGTTGGACTTGTCGTTCCCTGCTTGGAATGATTTCCTGCCCGTTTTTGACCATCGTGACATCATCGAATGAGATTTCAACATGCTTTGGTTGTATGGCAGGACCGGCACGGCCAATGGCGACCATAAATCGACCCCAATTAGGATCTTCTCCAAATAAAGCAGTTTTGACCAGTGGAGAGGTGGCGAGCGTTTTGCTAATGACTTTGGCATCTTGATCGGTCTTCGCTCCATGTACCAGGATTTCGACGATTTTCGTTGCCCCTTCTCCGTCTTGGCAGATTTTCATGGCCAACGCCTGACATACGTCATTGAGTGCATGCTGGAATTTTTTATGATCAGCAGAATGCCATGGGATCATCGTGTTGTTCGCCATGCCATTGGCCAAGCAAAGCACGGTGTCATTGGTACTGGTTTCGCCATCAACAGAAATTGTATTAAACGATGAATGAACGGCTTCTCGTAACGAAACTTGGAGTATTTTCGGTTGAATGGTGGCATCAGTCGTGACATAGGCTAACATCGTTGCCATATCAGGGTGAATCATGCCTGAGCCTTTGGCCATACCGCCAATAGTCACAAGTTGTTTTCCTATCCGAGTTTGTATGGCGAGTTCTTTGACCGTTGTGTCGGTTGTCATAATGGCCCGTGCCGCGTCTCGATGTCCGGATTTTCTCAATCGCTGCATAAGTGAAGGAATGCCTTTTCGGATGGCTGGCATTGGAAGTCTTGGCCCAATCACTCCAGTCGAACCAACAAAGACACTCGTAGTGGAAATGTCAAGACGAATGGCGACGAGTTTGGCCATTTCTTCCGCGTCTTTCAATCCATGCGCCCCTGTGCATGCATTGGCGTTACCACTGTTGATGATGATGGCACGACCGTATTGCTTTTTGAGATGGAGTCGATCGAGTATGACCGGTGCAGCCGGGATTTGATTTTTGGTAAACACACCGGCTATCGGACCTTCAACATCCGAGACGAGTAATGCTAAGTCGAGGAGGGGGGAGGCCTTAATCCCGGCATGAATGCCGGAAGCCATGAATCCCTTGGGAGCCGTGATCCCACCATTGGTTCGTTTCATCTGATCGTCACCTATTTATAATGAATTCGTGAAAAAATTGGCTTGTTTGTAGAGAGTTATGGATAGAGGCCAGGCGCCGTGAGGCCGAGGTTTTCAGGAAACCCCAAGGCCACATTCATGGCTTGGATGGCTTGCCCGGCAGCGCCTTTGACGAGATTGTCGAGGGCTGCAACGGTGATGATGTGTTCTGTTCTTGGGTCATGCGTAATGCTCAGGTCACAGAAGTTCGTGCCTCTCACATGGCTTGGAGTCACTTGATGCGGATGCTGAAATATTCGAATACATGATTCATTTTTATAAAAATCTTTATACAGCGCTATCCAGTCTCTCACCAAGAAGTCAGGTTTGACCTTGGCGTAAGCGGTACTGAGAATTCCGCGATTCATCGGGACGAGGTGGGGAGTAAAGAGTATCGAATGTTTCGTGTCAGTAGGCTTTTGATTTATCGTAGAATAGTTTTTTGAAAATTTTGTCAGTTCCTGTTCGATTTCAGAGATATGTCGATGCATTCCAATTTTATATGCATGGATCGATTCATGGGCTTCAGGAAAGTGGTAGGCCAAGTTTGCTCCTCGTCCAGCTCCTGATATACCTGATTTTGCGTCGATGATGATCGTGCTTGGATCAATGAGCCCATTTGCTAATAACGGGGCAAGTTGTAAGATGGCCGCAGTCGGGTAACAACCAGGCACGGCAATTAAGCGTGTTTGTTGAAGAGCGGTTCGATGCAATTCAGGTAACCCGTAGACAGCTTCCTGCAGCAGGGATGAAAATGGATGTGAAACATCATAATAATGCTCATAGGTCCTAGGGTCATCCAGTCGATAATCAGCGCTGAGGTCAATCACAAGCTTATTGAGCTCATGAAACTTTGCAACTGGGTGCAATGATTGAGTATGCGGGAGAGCCAAAAAAATAATATCAGCCTGTTGGGCAATGGCTTGTATGTCAAGCGGTACGAGCGAGAGGGTGGTCAACGATTCTAGGTGTGGAAAGATGGTGGTGAGTGGTTGGCCGGCTGTTTTTTCTGAAGAGGACACGACGGTGATGGAAATTTCGGGGTGTTGACTCAGAAGTCGAAAGAGTTCTCCTCCGGTATAGCCACTGGCTCCAATAATCGCAGCATGTCTTTTTTTTGTGTCCATGGTGGTCCGAGTCATCATTTACCGATAGATGTAATATCAGTGGATGGTGTTAACGAGATAGTTGTTAATATCCCGTATTTGTGATGCATACTCTCTGGGTGTCTTAGGCACCTATTTAGAGCTGTGCGAAAGGCTGTATTGGTAGCTAAGGCCGTATGTTAGACGTTATTTAGTTGTTCTTGTCAATAGGTGGACGTTTTGTTCATGCTCGCGTAGTTATTAGACAAGAAAAAAGGGAAGGCACTAAGGCCTTCCCTTTTTCTCGCTTAAAAAGCCCTAGAAGCACTCAGCGTTTGGAATATTGGAATTTAGCCCGTGCGCCTTTCTGCCCGTATTTCTTTCGTTCCTTAACTCGCGAGTCGCGGGTCAAGAGGCCTTTCTTCTTGAGCGACTCTCGAAGGGGCGGGCTCAGAATAGAGAGGGCTTTAGCAATGGCATGGCGTAAGGCTCCAGCTTGTCCCGAGACGCCTCCACCGGCAAGAGTTGCACGCACATTGTATTGACCGGTGGTTCCAGTAATATCGAATGGAGAGACAATCTGATTTCGATGTCCTAATCGGGTGAAGTACTGATCTGCGGGTTTATTATTTACTTGAATGGTCCCATTGCCTGGTTCAATCCACGCTCGGGCGACCGCATACTTTTTTTTCCCTGTTGCGTACTGTGTTGTTTCAACCATTCTTTGAATCCTCTTTAAGAAAGCAGGTAAGAGTAAATGACGTTCATGCTATTTTACAAGATTTAAGGGAAGAGGGTTTTGAGCCTCATGTGGATGTTCGGCACCAGGATATAACCGTAATTTTTTAGCCATCTGTTTCCCGAGTGGCGACTTAGGCAACATGCCTCGTATGGCTTTATTCAGTAGCTCAGTTGGCTTTTTTTCATGAAGTTGTTCTGCGGTCGTTGATTTAATGCCACCTGGATAGCCAGTATGATGGTAGTACGTTTTTACCTTAAATTTGTTTCGGGTGAGATGAATTTGACCAGTGTTAATGACAACAACATGATCTCCGGTATCAACATTCGGGGTGAAAATAGGCTTATGTTTTCCTCTCAGTAACATCGCAATACGAGAGGCGAGTCGACCAAGCGTCTGACCTTCGGCGTCAATGAGGTGCCATTTTCTCTCAATTTCTAAGGGTTTCGCTTGAAACGATCGCATGAATTTCTCCTTCGTGATGGTACGAATCGACTGATAATAGTTATGAGGCTTCGGTTTCCGACTGTCCAAAACTTTTTGGGTCTAGCTTGGCAAGCCATGCATCCAGATTTTCACCGCCTCGTTTCTCTAAGACTTCTTGTGTGACATATATTGGGCTTTTCGTACGAAGGGCGAGAGCGATGGCATCGCTGGGTCGCGAATCAACTGTCTTCTCAAGGCCATTTTTCGATAGGTGAATGGAGGCATAATAGGTATTGTTTTTGACTTCGGTGATAATCACGCTCGTTATTACAAATCCTAAATGTTCACCAAAGCTATAGATCAAGTCATGGCTCATTGGCCGGGGAGGGATCACTTCCTCTAGTGCCAGTCTGATTGATGTGCCTTCAGCTGTGCCAACCCAGATTGGTAAGACCTCAGAGTTTTTCTCATCTCGGAGGACGACAATTTGAGTCTCCGTATTGGGGTCAATGAGCACCCCATGCACTTTAAGTGCGATAAGAAGGTTGAGGTCAGGCTGGTCAGACATGTTGAATGGGTTTGTTTCTTAATCTATGTATCAAATAGTCTTATGGGAGTTTCAAGAATATTCTAAGCTAATAACAACAATGAAATTCGTTTAGCAATCAAACTTACCAAAGTCTTCGGGCTTGAGGTTTTCTAGCCAACGCTCAAGTTCTTCAGAGCTTTGCTT
The DNA here is from genome assembly GCA_021603905.1 of Nitrospirales bacterium. Taxonomy (GTDB): domain Bacteria; phylum Nitrospirota; class Nitrospiria; order Nitrospirales; family UBA8639; genus JAGQKC01. The sequence continues at coordinate 20,219 of BQIU01000038.1, read as the reverse complement.
ATGCAGAACCTCGGCTGTCGCAAAGATTGGAGCATCGGTTCGTAAGGCAACAGCGATGGCATCACTTGGTCGTGAGTCTATGGAAAATTCAGAATCTCCATAAAGCAAGTGAATTTTTGCAAAGTACGTATTTTCTTTCAAGTCTGTTAGGACAACACTGATAATCTTCGCTTCCATGCTGTCCAGGATCGCTTTCATTAAATCATGTGTCATTGGACGAGGTGGAGCAATTCGTTCTAATGCGAAGCTGATCGCACTGGCTTCTGATTTCCCTACCCAAATGGGTAGCATATCAGAGTTTTGTTCATCCCTGAGTATCACGATATAGGCATTATTGTAGGGGTCGAACAGTAACCCCCTAACATTCATTTGGTTGAGCATAGAAATGCCTTGCGAAAAGAAGTCTAACTATTGGGCATATTGTGCCAGACAAAATACTACGGTATCACTCATTAGGACATATTGTCAACGAGACATGACCAGGCCATTGAATGAATAATCTATAAAAACAGTAAGTTAGAGAGGTGTCTTTTGTCTAGATTCGTTCGATTGATATGTCAGGAATAAATGAAGACGATGTAGGGATCACTTCTCTCCTTATTACGAAATATTACCTTGTTTAAAAATTTTTTCTTGTAAGTGCTTTGTGAGTTCAGAGGGAAGAACGGTTGTTTTCTCGCCACTCTTTCGTTCTTTGAGGTCGATGGTGCCTTGTGCTAGGCCCTTATCTCCAATAATCACCTGGTATGGGGCTCCGATTAAATCAGCATCATTAAACTTGACCCCGGCGCGTTCATCCCTATCATCGAGTAAGACCTCAATATTCGCTTGTTGTAATTCTGCATACAGCGTTTGGGTAACCTTTTGAACCGACTCTGAATGTGTGACCGGAAGAAGGTGTACATGAAAAGGTGCGATAGGAATAGGCCAGGTAATGCCTCGGTCATCGTGATTTTGCTCGATGGCGGCTGCGACTGTTCTGCCCACACCAATGCCATAGCAGCCCATGACTGCGAAATGCTCCGTTCCCTGTGAGTCTAAATAGGTTGCCCCCATTTTTTCACTATATTTCGTTCCAAGCATGAAGACGTGACCGACTTCGATGCCTCGTGCGGTCTCTAATTTGGCTAGACTATGCGGGGATGGGTCTCCCGATTGTGCCTGTCGAAAGTCACCGATAGCGTCAATGGTAAAGTCTCGATCTCTATTGGCATTGACGTAATGCATATTTGCTTCATTGGCGCCGACGATAAAATTACTGAGTCCTCCCACAGCATAATCAGCAAGAATTTTGACACCGTGAAGTCCGATGGGTCCTGCAAATCCAGTTGGGGCGTTCGTGGCCGCTTGAACAGATTCGGTGTCAGCCAGTGTGAGTTCATGAATGTTGAGGTGACGTTGAATTTTAACTTCATTGGCTTGATGGTCGCCACGAACCAAGACGGCGATGAGCGAATTATCTGGAGTGCGGTATAGCATCGTTTTCACAAGGCGGTCTGGAGTGGTGTCTAATACGCTGCAAACTTCCATGACAGTCTTCGCCTGAGGAGTGCTGACTTTTTTGAGTGGTTGAGGAGGTTCAACTGGATGTGACGCCATATCGGATACGACTTCAGCCCGTTCCACGTTCGCGGCATAGGAACTTTCTGGGTCAAAAACGATGAGTTCTTCTCCTGTATTTGCCAGTACCATAAATTCATGAGATGAGGTTCCGCCGATGAGCCCCGTGTCAGCTTCCACAGCTCGAAACTGAAGACCCGTGCGCGTGAAAATACGATGATAGGCCTCATACATACTTTGATAGTTTTTTCTGGATCCCTCTTCGTTTTGGTCGAAACTATAGGCGTCTTTCATGATGAACTCACGACCCCGCATGAGTCCAAAGCGTGGACGAATCTCATCACGAAACTTGGTTTGAATCTGATAGAGCGTGAGAGGTAACTGTCGGTACGATCGGACCTCCCGTCGGAATAAATCCGTGACGACTTCTTCGTGAGTCGGCCCTAAACAGAAGTCTCGATCATGGCGGTCCTGGAGGCGGATTAACTCTTTTCCGTAAAAATCCCACCGTTCAGTTTCTTTCCAAAGCTCTGCAGGAGAGAGGGCCGGTAGCAAGACCTCCTGGGCTCCAATACGATTCATTTCCTCTCGAATAATCTGTTCGACTTTTCGAATGACGCGGAGCCCTAGTGGGAGATATGAGTAGATGCCGGCGGCCACTTTTCGAATCAGGCCAGACCGGAGCATGAGCCGGTGGCTGATCACCTCCGCTTCTCCCGGGTCTTCCCGCAAAGTGGGTATAAACATGTGTGTGGTGCGCATAGGTATCCTAATTGAAATATGAAGATGTGGTCTTAAACGAGTGGCGAGGTTTTAGTCAAGAGGGCCTGAGACATGAACGATCTTCATTACTGCAGAAGGCGTGAAACATCGTTCCATGTCGCGTATATCATAATACAGAGAAGCAAGACCATTCCAACTTGTTGTGCAACCTCACGCGACCGTTCTCCAAGGGGGCGACCAAGAATCGCTTCACAGGCAAAGAAGAACAAATGTCCACCATCTAAGATCGGAATGGGTAACAGATTGAGAATACCTAAGTTGATGCTCAAGATGGCGATGAGAAAGATTAAGCTTGAAAGACCTTGCTCGGCATGTTCGCCTGATACGCTGGCGATCATGACTGGTCCTCCGATATTTTTTGTTGAAATTTCTCCTGTGAGGAGTTTATAGACACCCACAACGGTCAGTTCTGACCATTTCCATGTAGCAATAATCCCGTCCAAGGGGGCTGTCAGGATCGATTCAGTAGTGAACATTGATCGCCCTTGAACTCGAATGCCAATCTTTCCAATGACTTGAGTCTCACCGTCTTCAGAGGTGAAATTTTCAGCGGCCGGAGTGACATTAAGAGGAAGCGTTTGCTGGCCCCGTAGCACTTTCACCACAATAGGCTGGTCAGGATGACTCCGTACGATGTCCGTCATTTGTCTCCAGGTCTGAATGGACTGATCGTTAATCTCTAGGATTCGATCTCCAGCGAGTAGTCCGGCTTGCATCGCTGGGGTATTGGGAACCACATCGCCGACAACAGGTGGGATGGCTTCAATCCCTAATCCATAGATGAGTTCGTCCGGTTGATTCGGATTGGGTTTCGATGATGGCGTAATCACAAACGTTTTGACGGCTTCATCACGGCTGACATCGATGGTCATTGACCGTCCATGACTGTTTGCAATGGATTCGGCGAGTTCCCCATAGGTCGTAATTTCTGTCTCATCCGCGCGAAGAATGCGATCCCCGACATGTAGTCCCACTTCTTCAGCAGGAGAATTTGGAATAATCGCTTGAATTTGAGGTGTAAGATCTTGAAATGTTGGGACGAAAAGTGGCGAGCCACTTGCGAGAAGACCAGAGAAAATCAGGTAGGTCAATAGAAAGTTAAATCCAGGCCCGGCCGCCACAATGAGTGTCTTATTGGGCAACGATTGATGGGTAAAAGATCTCTTTTGCTCTTCAGGGCTGACGACTTCAGAGTCATCCTCGCCAAACATCTTTACATATCCGCCTAGAGGAACAGCCGAAATCAAATATTCGGTGTCGCCCACGGTGCGGCTGAAAATTTTTGGTCCAAATCCTATAGAAAACTTTACGACTTTAACGCCAACCCAGCGTGCAGCTAAAAAATGTCCGTATTCATGGAACGCAACCAATACACCCAGCACAATAAGAAACCACCAGATTTTTTGGGCAAACACAAAAATGGCATCGGGAGAAATCGCCATAAACATGAAGGGAGAGAGATTCATGAGAGTTAACCTATTTCACTGCGACATTTCGAAGCATTGAGGCTTTTTCTCGCGCCCAGCGATCGGCTTCCAAGGCATCCTCCACTGAGCGCAATTCTCGTGGCGTGTAGGCCGTCATGGTTTCTTCAATGATTTTCGGGATGTCTAAAAAAGAGATTGTTTTTTCTAAGAACGCTTGAACGGCCACTTCATTGGCGGCATTTAATGTTGCTGGAAGCCCTCCGCCTTCTGCCAGGGCATCATACGCTAATTGCGCACAAGGAAACTTTTCGAAATCTGGTGGTGCAAAATTCAACTGGCCGATCGTTCCCAGATCGAGGAGGGGAGGATCTAAGGGAACCCGGTTGGGGTAGTTGAGTGCATAAGAAATGGGTGTCCGCATATCAGGGAGGCCAAGTTGTGCCATAACTGATCCATCACGGTATTCTACCAAAGAATGGATAATACTTTCTCGGTGAATCACGATATTAATTTGAGCTGGAGGAATATCGAATAGCCATCGGGCTTCAATCACTTCCAAGCCTTTATTCATTAAAGTCGCTGAATCAATGGTAATTTTCGCGCCCATTTCCCAATTGGGGTGCTTCAGAGCCTGCTCGATCGTGACATTTTTGATTTTATCGAGTGGCCAGTCCCAAAAAGGTCCTCCTGATGCCGTTAAGACAATACGGCGAACGTCTTCCCGTCGATGCCCTTCAAGTGATTGGAAGACGGCACTGTGTTCGCTATCAATGGGGAATATTCTGGTTCCCTGTTTGTGAGCTTCTTCTTGCATGAGGTGTCCGGCCATCACCATAGGCTCTTTATTCGCGAGTGCTACTTTATGGCCCGCTCGAATTGCTGCCATGGTGGGCGTGAGCCCTGCTCCGCCGACTATGGCTGAAATCACTAAATCACATTCTGTATGCCTGGCAACCGCACAAAGCCCTTCTTCTCCATCTAATACTTCTACTGGATGGCCATTGAGTCGAACGCGTAATGCGTCTGCAGCCGTTTGAGAGGAAAGCGCGACAACTTGTGGCTTAAACGTTCGAATTTGTTCTTCTAGTTTGACGTCATTTTGACCTGCCGTAAGGCCCACAATGGAAAATTGGTCTGGGAACCTTGACACGATGTCCAATGTACTGGCCCCGATGGACCCGGTTGAGCCAAGGATAACGATATTTTTCATGGAAAAATCCTTCTACGCATTCGATCTCGAAATATCCGGGATTATTTGGTGAGCAGCATATAGTAATAAAAGGTCGGAGCGGTTAACAGCAAGCTGTCAATTCGATCAAGAATGCCTCCATGCCCAGGGATCAATGAACCAGAATCTTTCACTCCGGCACTTCGTTTAAAAGCCGATTCAGCAAGATCCCCTAATAATCCCACACAGGCGAGCAAAATGCCAATGATGAGACAATGAAGTAATGAGAGAGACGGAAGGAACCAGAAGTGGCTCAGTATCGCAAGCACAACGGAGAAGATAATCCCCGCCATAAAGCCTTCCACTGTTTTCTTCGGACTGAGTTGAGGGGCTATTGGTCGTTTTCCTATTGAAGCGCCAATATAGTAGCCACCCGTGTCGGCTGCCCATGTCACCAAGATCACAAAGAAAATAAGAAGATCGCCTGAATTGAGTTGACGAATAAGCAGGAGATGCCCTAGACAGAGTCCGATATAGAAAATACCGAAAAGAATGGCCACCGGCTGTGGGAGCCGTTGCTTCAATTGTTGGGGGATGAACATAAAAATTAAAAGGAGTACGACAACAATGAAGGTAGAGATCATGATTGGGAGGAGATAATCTGTCCACTGTATAGCTGCTAAAAGGAGTCCGACTAAGCCGAGCCAAAAGGTAGAGGAAAGAGAAGATGGAGAGGTCGGAAGTGTAACCTTTGTGAATTCCCAAAACGCTAAGCTTGCGACAATAAAGATCAGAGCAAAAAAGGCAGCTGGTGGAAGATACCGTATAAAAACGTAAAACAGTGGGGCAAAGATCAGTGCCGGATAGACGCGTTGCAGGGTGAATCGGTGCGGTTTGGGCTGAGCCTCTTGGCTCGTTCCCTGTTGTGACGAGGGGTTAGAATCTCTGGCGTCGTTCTTCACAGCCCATTCTGCGGGGAACCCGTGTGGGACACGCGCCCAAATCTTCGTTCACGGCTTTGATAGTCAAGGAGAGCCGCAAGCGTTTCTTGACGACGAAAGTCAGGCCAGAGGGTTTTTGTGAAATAGAGTTCGGTGTAAGCGATTTGCCATGGCAGAAAATTGCTGATACGTGTTTCTCCGCTGGTTCGGATCAATAAATCTGGGTCGGGAAGGCCATGTGTGGTCAGGTACCCTTCAAAGAGGTCTTCATTAATTTGTCCTTCGCCTACGACGCCGAGTTGGATATCTTTCACAAGATCTTTGACCGCATCAATAATTTCGGCGCGCCCTCCATAACTTAACGCCACGGTTAGCACTTGCTCGGTAAAATGTTGCGTTTCTTCAGCAACGTCTTGGACTAAAGTCCGAACAGCGCGAGGAAGTTTCTCTAACCGTCCAATCGGGAAGAACCGAACGCCGCGTTCCATAAATAATTGGCGTTCGTGTTTCAAATACTCATCTAGAAGCCGCATGAGCATTGAGACTTCAGCTGCAGGACGATTCCAGTTTTCATGAGAAAACGCATAAATAGTGACATGGGGGATGCCGACTTCGTGGCAAATATCCAGTACATCACGGAGCGCGGTGAGGCCTTGACGGTGTCCTTCAATCCGAGGGAGCCCACGAAGCGCGGCCCATCGCCCATTGCCATCCATAATAATTGCGACATGGCGTGGGAGAAGGTCGGCGTCTAATTGCGCCAATAGATCAGCTTCAGCGATTTGACCAGGAGACACAACTTGAGAGTTGCTCATGAATAGGCTACGAGGGTCAGGAATTGGAGAATGATACTAGGAAAGTTCTGAAGAACACGACAATATTTAGTCTAATGAGGAATAAGATATTTGTCAAACGGGATTTTGTCTCTGATGGGGGCGCTCTACTTCTCAACGTTTCCATTCTACTCGAAGGTATTCAGGACAAAATTGCACCATCAAAAGAGGATGGGCTATACTCCATTTTCTTGTCACGACTGTATAAGCACACAAAAGGACATGCGAATGGCAGATGTAACAACACCAGGTCTTAACCATTTTTCATTGCAAGAACGTGATGTTCTTCAGGCTCTGAGTCGTGTCAAGGCGCGAGATGTCGATTATGCCGATATCTATTTTGAGTCAAATATTTCTGAATCGGTCTCGATGGAAGAAGGTATTGTCAAGCGTGCGGTGAAACATATCGGTCAGGGAGCGGGAGTTCGCGCAATGGCTGGGGAGAAGACGGGTTTCGCGTATTCAGATGCCCTTTCCAAGAAAGACCTGGAAATCGCGGCAGATACTGCCCGGTATATAGCCAACTCTCCTCAAGGAGAAACGCCCATAGCTGTGACTCACCGTGCCGGCCCTGCGCAGAACCTCTACCCACAGAATCAACCAGTGAGTGAAATAGCGACCGAAGAACGTGTGAAGCTCCTCAATCTTATTGACGCGGCAGCTCGAGAGTATGACCCACGTATAGCCAAGGTGATGGCATCATTTACCACTGAACACAAAGTGGTGATGGTCGCGAATTCGGATGGACAGCTCGTTGGAGATGTTCAGCCATTGTCGCGCTTGCAAGTGACCTGTATTGCGGAAGAGGGGAGTAATCATCAAGTCGGGTCATTCGGTGGAGGTGGACGTGTCGAGTTTTCGTATTACTATGAAGCCGATCGGGTTCGTCAATTCGCACGCGAAGCCGCTCGGCAAGCCATTCTGAATTTACAGGCGGTTGATGCACCGGCGGGTGTGATGCCTGTTGTTCTGGGAAACGGGTGGCCGGGAATTTTATTGCATGAAGCGATTGGTCATGGGTTGGAAGCCGATTTTAATCGTCGAAAGACCTCGGCGTTTAGTGATCTGATCGGGCAACGTGTAGCGTCAGCGGTCTGTACGATCGTTGATGACGGGACATTGCCATTTCGACGCGGGTCACTCAATATGGATGATGAAGGTACACCAACCTCTCAAACCATGCTTATTGAAAAGGGCATACTCCGTGGATATATCACGGACCGATTAAATGCCAAACTGCTTGGCATTCCGCTCACCGGAAATGGGCGACGGGAGGACTTTAGAAGCATTGTGCTTCCACGGATGACCAATACCTTTATGTTGGCCGGAGAGTCGGATCCTGAAGATATTGTCCGTTCAGTCAAGAAGGGTCTCTATGCTGTTTCGTTTGGCGGAGGGCAAGTTGATATTACCAACGGTAAGTTTGTCTTTTCTGCCAGCGAGGCCTATCTGATTGAAGATGGAAAAGTGACCAAGCCTGTTAAAGGGGCCACGTTGATCGGGAGCGGTCCTGATATCCTCAAGCAAGTATCGATGGTCGGTCATGATCTGCAACTTGATGCCGGGATTGGAACATGTGGAAAAGAGGGACAGTCTGTGCCTGTTGGAGTTGGTCTCCCAACTCTCCGTATTGATGAAATTACGGTTGGAGGAACCAGTGTTGGAGGGTAATCTCAAATGGAGCCTTTCTCAGCAAGTCTGGTACGCTCTTACGCTTTAACTCAGAAACTAACCTATGACTAAATCTCTAGTACTGGAACACCAGCAATTTGCCGAATTGGCCGCAGAAATGCTTGATCGCGCGAAATCACTTGGGGCCACTGAAGCCGATGTCCTTGTTGCAGAAGGTGACTCAGTCTCTGTGCAAGTCAGGCTTTCGGAAGTTGATCGTCTGTCCAAGGCGCGAGAGAAAAGTCTTGGGTTACGGGTCTTTTTTGGTAAGCGGTCCGCTTCCGCATCGACCTCTGATTTTTCTCGAGAATCGTTGTCTCGTTTGGTGGCCGATACATGTGGCTTAGCGAAGGCTGTGGCTGAAGATGAGGTCTCTGGCCTTCCGGATGCTAATCTGATGTCTCAGGATTTTCCCGACTTGAATGTCTACGATGCGACAACTTTGAGTGTGGACCAAGAAATCGATTTAGCACGACGAACGGAAGACGCGGCGATGTCTGCCGATTCACGAATTACTAACTCTGAAGGTGCCGATTGTGCCGTGTCCCATGGAGCAGTGCTTCTGGCGAATCATCATGGCTTTGTAGGCTGTCATCAAAGTTCCTCATACTCGCTCTCTGTTTCTCCCATTGCAGGCGATAGCCATAACGGAGGAATGCAACGGGATTCTTGGTATTCCGTGAAGCGAAAGTATCATCAACTCGATAGTCCGGAAACTGTGGGAAAAGAAGCGGCTCGTCGAACCCTTCGGCGTTTAGGGGCCAAGAAGATCTCAACGCAGCAAGTGCCAGTCGTCTTTGATCAAGAAACTGCACAAAGTTTATTAGGACATTTGGCGACGGCGGTTTCGGGGTACTCGCTCTATAAAGGGGCGTCATTTTTATTGGGATATCTTGGTAAGCGGCTGGCTCCAGACTTTGTTACCGTCTATGACGACGGGCGACTGCCAGAAGGATTGGGATCTCGTCCGTTTGATGGTGAAGGATTGGCGACCCAAAAAACTTCAGTTCTCGAAAATGGCATGTTAACCAGTTATCTATTGGATACCTACTCAGGCAGAAAGCTTGGAATGAACTCGACTGGCAATGCGTCACGTGGGGTTGGCGATAACCCCTCTGTTGGTCCAACGAATTTATACTTGGAGCCCGGAACGTCTTCTCCAGCAGAGATTATTGGCTCAGTCAAGCAGGGTTTGTATGTGACCGAGTTAATTGGATTCGGGGTGAATATGCTGACCGGAGATTATTCACGTGGTGCGGCCGGATATTGGATTGAGAATGGAGAGCTCGCGTATCCGGTTGAAGAAATTACGATAGCGGGAAATCTCAAGCAAATATTTTCTGACATTGCCATTGTTGGCAATGATCTTGAGTTTAGAAGTCGCATTGCCAGCCCGACTTTGAAAATTCGAGAAATGATCGTTGCCGGCAATTAGTTCAGCTTGCGAACGGTCAACGGTTTGCGTCAGGAGAAGTTGCAAGTTTGTCACATGAAAATTATATATTAAGGTAAGGAATCTATGCCGCTTGATATCACAGATGGTGAAAAAGCTCTTCAATTAATGACCTCTCGATACAATCAACGTGAGTGGAGAAAGAAAATTGAAAAGATGCTTTCTCTCCCACCCAGTGGGTTAGAGGATGACGTTCAACGCAAAGTCTTTCTCTACTTGAAGCTTGGACTTCAAGCGTATAAATCACGTCGAGCTGATGCTCCGTCTTGGATTGTTGGTGGGTTTGCGACAAAAGAAGTTATTGATCGCGCTCGCTTCAAGCCCACCGTGATTGATGAAACAATATCAGAAGACGACGTCAAGCTCTTAGGCGTCGATCCAGGTGACGAGGTCAACGAAGTCTGGTGGGACGAAATGTTAATCAGATGGTATGTGAATCCAGAAGATGAAGTATTTGAGGACCTGCCAGAAGCTGATGCTGAAAATACAGAGTCTCACGAATCCGATGAGACGGCAACGCCATCTGATGAATCTAACGAACCGTCTCCTGTCTCTAAGGACTCATAGGGTAGAGATTTCCTCGATTTGTTCTCTTCATAAATACGATCATTCACAACTGTTCTACTCGCATTTTTGTCGTTCTATTCCAGCCACGATCATATTTCGTTATTTTCGTTACGCTTAGGTGAACTCCCTGTCCTGATTCAGAGAGAGAGTTCATTGCGTTTATTATGGAAGGGTTCAGTAACATTTCTTGTCTTGGCACGTGGCCATACTTCTGAGAACCGTCAAGAGTCATGGGAAAAACACTCAATCAATTCAACTGTACTTGGCTGTCTTGGCTGAATCGACTCGTCTGTCGAGTCATGTTTCGAGTGACAGGCGAACGGTCATCTCCTCTTCCTGACAAGGGACCAGTTTTGTTAGTGTGTGATCATTCTTCACTTGGAGATCCTCTTGTTTTACTCGCCACTGCCGGACGGCACATTTCGTTTTTGATGGCACATGAAATCTATGCGTCATGCTTTCAATGGGCCTATGAAGCCATGGATACGATACCTGTACGTCGAGGCCGTCAAGACATCAATGCTGTTCGTGGTATGCTTCAGCGACTCCGTCAAAATCAGGTCGTTGGACTTTTTCCTGAAGGAGGTCTTGATAATTTCCGCATGGAAGAGGGGCGTCCTGGTATCGGATATCTGGCCTTAAAGACTGGAGCGCCGATTGTGCCAGCCTCTGTGGTCTGGGCGAAAGAACGATCGGTGACGTCAATTGTTCGCACACTGTTGATCCCTTGTCGAGTTATGGTTCGTTATGGCAAACCGTTGACCTTTCAGAAAGAATTAAAGCCAGACCGCGATCAGATTGAGAGGGTGACATCGCAAGTTATGAGCGAAATTAAACGACTTCGAGAAGATATTATGGTGAATGCCGGTAAGTGATGAGTCGGACTTTTAAAACAAATCCATTTGTTGAGGCTGGGTGTCTGCTTCGGCCTGGGACTCGTTGGCTTTTAGTCCTGCGAGATCTGATGAATTGGAGGGATCTGGAGGATTCTTCATCTTGTCGAGAACATTTTTGAGTTTTTGGAAATCTTCTTTGAGGGGAACTCGAAGATTTCCTTGATGCAGTGCCGCTGCCGGATGCAGTAATGGAAAAAGCGTGAAGTCTGGGCGTTGGAAAGTGCGCCCACGGACTTTGGTGATTCCTATTTTTTGGCCGAGGAGTGTCTGTGTGGCGAAGTTCCCGAGGCTACAGACGAGTTTCGGATTAATTAATTTGATCTGTTCCAAAAGGAATGGTTGACAGGTTTCAATTTCATCCGCTTGCGGGTCACGATTGTTGGGTGGACGACATTTGACAACATTGGCAATGTAGATTTCTTGACGAGAGAGACCAACTGATTCAAGTAATTCCGTGAGTAGTTTGCCTGCAGCTCCCACAAATGGCTCACCCTGTTTATCTTCATAATAGCCAGGGCCCTCACCCACAAACATGATGTCGGCATCGGGATTTCCAACCCCAAAGACGACTTGTGTGCGACCAGATGACAAACGACATTTTTGGCAATCTGTGAGTGATATTTTGAGTTCATTCAAGGTCATACGCGCATCTTAGAGTTCGTTGAAAGGCTTGTCAATTCAGCGGTGTGCGATTAAATCAAGGACCGATTGGGTGCAGAGATTTGCACTGATAATGCTACTTTCATGCGATGGAGGAGAACCGGTGTCGGTCCACGGTCCTACTAAAAAAAAGTTTGAGAGTGGACTTTTTTGAATTGGGCGGAATACCGAAGTCTCAGGTTGACAAGGTGTAAAGGTGCGAGTGCGTTGAATGATAGATGTGGATGACGACAGGTGTATGTGTTGATTAAGTGGAGTGGGTAACATATTGGATAGTGCCGAAAGAGTGTCGTGATCAGACTTTTCACTGGCCGGCTGCTCACTGGTTGTCACGCATGATACGCGCGTGCCGTTTGACGTGCGACCTGGAGGGTGTCGTAATGGTTGGATCGCGATCCAGTTGAAGGTGCTAGGTAAGAGTAGTAGTCTTGCTTTGGTTATGGGGGCAGGAATTTCAAGGTGAGTGACGAGTTTCGAGAATTCTTGTAATTGTGCCAAATTTGAAAAATAGGCATATTTTGTCAGGATGCGATCGGATAGGCACGCAATGAGATTTTTTCGTGGAAAGGCGGAAATATAGAATTCTGCTGTGAGTGTTGTGCCGTCATGTAATTTTACTCCTGTAAGACCTCTCGCATCATATTGAAAATGCGTGACTGTCGCATGTTCGTGGAAAGCAATGTGTTGAGCAGCGAGAGACTTTCGAAGTGGTGTTAAGAACAATGGGTCTTCGTCTAGCGGAGAAATGACGGTTCGATTCTGCTCTCTTGCTGATAAAAAGTATTGCACGAGCGTGGTTTTGAAATACTCAGCTGAGCTTTGGGTCACATCAGAGCCAAGAAAGAAATGACATAAGGGATTCCAAATTTTCTGGATCGTGTGTTCTGATTGTTCTAGTGTTGAAAGCCAGGTTTGCACACTTTGGCTCTTCAAGTCTGGAGGGAGTTCACGGTCTCCTTCCCAATACTGTTCAAGCTTTTTGAGTAATGCCCAGCGTTCGATCAACGACATGCCTTGAAAGCGTAGCAGTCCAATAAGCGTATGGAACGGTGTTGGAGCCCATAGAGGTTTGAAGGGCGCAGGTTGTCGAGCGCGAGTCATAAACTCTAGTGTGACAGGTGGGAGAGACGTCAGGTGAGATAGGGTCTGGAGTTCTTGCAAGAGGGCCCATGTGGCATGTTGAAACCCATGGATCACCAAAGGCATGTTGTTAACATGATCGGGCGTTTTTTCTGTGCGATCCAAAGAGTGAAGAGTCTTTTTTGAAGGTGTATCAGGAGAAAGCGCTGCCGTGAGATGTTTTGAAGGATGGATTTGGCTTTGGTCGACGATCGATACTTGAAAGCCATGTGATGCGAGACGAAAGGCCGTCGTAAGGCCAGAGAGTCCAGCCCCCATAACAAGAATGTGAGGCTTCACGCTTGTTGTGTCGTAGACCCAAATAGGGAGGAACGTAGCCAAATTCCGGCTGCAATGAGCAGTCTATTGAGTGAGGGTAAACTCACTCGCGGTCCAAAGACTTGATAATTCTTGGCTTCAATTTGATCAAGAATTCGACTATACACCCCACGCATAATTTCAGCGACGATTAGGGAGCGACGGTCGGTCGGTGGTAGGGTCTGGAGAATATGCTGAGCTTTCTCGTAATACTCTCGTGCTCGTTCGCATTGAAACTTCATAAACTCGACAAACTCCGGTGTATGTTGACGGGCTAATAAGTCCTGCTCGGAGTATCCAAATCGTTCAAAGTCTTCCTGGGGTACATAAATGCGGTTGTTCTCGGCATCACTCCCAATATCACGGAGAATATTTGTGAGTTGAAAGGCGAGGCCAAGGTTCGTTGCATATTCCGTGGCTTCTGGTGCACGTGTCCCGAACACTTTCAAGCAAATAAGGCCCACCACTGATGCGACCCGATAGCAATAGGGGTAGAGATCTTCAAATGTCTGATAGCGTTTGATGGTCAGGTCCATTGCGACTCCAGAAATTAGATCTTGGAAGTAAGTCTCTGGAATATCCACATGTTGGAGGTGATGACCTAAGCTGATGGTCACCGGAAAACTGGGAGTTCCCTCATAGGCAGCGGTGACTTCTTTTCGCCAAAGCATGACCTGGTCAAGTGGATCGCTTCCTGCCGGGGGTTCGTCGACGGCATTGTCGACTTCACGACAAAATGCATAAATCGTGTACATCAAATCTCGACGGTCAGGTGGCAAAAACAAGAACGAGTAATAAAAATTACTCCCACTATTCTTTGAGACGTCTTTGCAATAGGCTTGTGCGTCTTGGGGAGACATCATTCCACTAAAGAAAGTTAAAGGGTGATCTATTTAAATTCATGCGATTGGTGGCTCAGTGTCACCTGTCTTTATTGACTAACTGCTGTCTTGTACAAGTAAGCATATTCGATGATGCCTATCTTATCACAGTCGCACAAGTCATTTAAATTCGAGTAAAGAGAAGTGTTTTGCTGTGTTGGGTGGGAGCGCTCGTATAGCTTTCATTGAGGGAGACATTTACATGTCGTTGGCGTCTGGTGTTGTCTTGAGGTTTGGCTCATCAACGTGCAGGAATGGTCTACGCTCAATCTGATGTCTCATGTTGGAAAGAGGTGACTAGAGTTTTTTCTGAAGATGTTTCTCTAAAATCCACCCTTGCTCACCTGCTGAGGTGGTGATGTAATACATCCATTCCCCGTTCACGGTCTCACCATCAAGAATTGTAAGAATATCTCCCTTCTTGACGATAGATCCGGACTGTCTGCCTGCCGAATCACTGGAGAGTGTAATGGGAGAATTTTCCTTAGAAGATCCCGGAAGTAGCGTTACGGTATCGCCTTCTCCAAACTTTGGTGTAGATGTCATGGCCTGAGAAGGGCGTTGAAGGGGTTGTTCAGAATTCACTGGAGGTGTTGTCAGGCTATCTGAGGCGACAGGCATTCCTGGGAGTTTCGCCAGATCAGGTTTCATAGTCCAATATAGGAATCCGACGGCAATCAATAAAATGAGAATCCAGAGGAGAGGCCGGCGAGTTGGGGGCTTGTGCTGTTGCAACTCGTCATCTTCTAACCCTTCGTCAAACTCTAAGTCCTGATCGGGCTCTTGGGCCAAGACCGTGGACCATTCTGGGAGCGAGTTCTCAAAAACTGCTGAGTTAGAGTGTCCAGTCATAGTGGGGATGCTCCAGTTTGAAAATGGCAGCGATAGGACTTATGCAAGAATTCTTCATGAAATAGACCGTTGTCGGGAGTCTGACTAAGGTTAACTACCAATTAGATTCTACATACCATCACTTGGGTACCTTGTCAAACGAAAGGTGACGTGATGCGTTATATATACATGTGAGGAACCGTCTGATTTTTATGAAATCGCCTGCCCTAATTGTAACTGTTTTGTTGGATTGAAAAAAACATAAACATTGCGAAATATAAGTGCCGAAAAAATAGTTTCTGAATGGACGTAAAATGGTTCTGTTGTGAATAGCCAACCTACCGTCTCAAGTCTGGACGATTGTCATGTGTTGTCGTTGTCATATGGCACTCTGTTTATTTCTCGTGTTCACCCGTTGATTAAAATGGCTGAACGGACAATCGTCTTGCATCTCATGATGACCTGAGGCAGAATGGTTCTAGCGCTTATTGTTTGAAGGGGAACATTGAGGTGAAGTCCTTCCGGGAAGAATTATGGTTTCAGACAGAAGAAAGACGTGCCTATATCAATATCACATCTCGTATCGAACGTGCAGTGACCAAAAGCGGCATTAGAGAAGGATTGGTCTTGGTTAATGCTATGCACATTACGGCCAGTGTCTATATCAACGATGATGAACCGGGTCTGATAAAAGACTATGACGAGTTTTTAGAAAAACTCGCACCTCAAGGTGCATCGTACCGCCATCATGCAACAGGAGAAGATAATGGTGATGCCCATATTAAACGGCAACTCATGGGGCGGGAAGTTGTCGTCGCGATTACGAATGGAGCCTTAGATTTTGGGCCGTGGGAACAAATTTTTTATGCGGAGTTCGATGGCCGACGAAAAAAACGTGTCTTGGTTAAAGTCATTGGTGAGTAGGACACGTGTAATAAAAGTATTGATAATGACCGTCCTCTTCTTGAACAAAGTGATAATCGCATGGACCATAAATGGCTTAAGTCTACCGTATCCTATAGCCGTTTCAAATAACTTCCGAGGTTTGAGGCGAAGAATTACGCTGTGACAGTCTCAATAATTCGACTGGAAACTCATTGGATTCGCTATAGTTGTACGTCGGCTATCACCGACTCCGTTGAGTTGAATAAATCAGGAAGTTGCCTCAGAGAAGTGTTGCGGTAAAGTATGGACATACGCCTCGTGAAAAGTCATGCTAGAGTGATTCAGAAATTTTCATCAAAACATTTTCATGTCTATGTGGAGTTGACGTATGTCGAGTTGGTATCGACCTGATCCTCTCACGAGAGACTTGATCCATCTGATCAATGCACGTCGGCATGATCATGGAGATTCGGAGCTAGCAATCGAAGTCCTTCAAGCACTGCTGGATCAAGAACGTGAGCATGATGTCTTGACCGTACTAGCTGCACTGGATGAAAGTATGGCTGAGTGGTTATTTGATCTCTTAGCCGAAGCTTCTTGTGCGGTCTTAATTGAAGGTCAGCCAGAAGATAAAGACACCTATGCCATTTTGGCTGCTTTGGAGTTGCCGCTTCAAGCGAACTTGCCAGCTCCGTTGGGGTTAAAGCTTGACCCCATCGCCACGGCTGACTTGCTACGAAAACATCTTCACCTCTCAATTGGTTCGGTTGTCAATGTGGAACCTCGGTTATTAACTGATACCACGCTTGATTTTCTCAGTCTTCAAAAAATGCATGAACATATTACGGGGGTCGCCAGTTCTCAACGCAGGCTCCCCATTGCCGCACGGTTGCACCCACCGGTAGAGTCCACGGCTTTTTTATTTTTTGAAATTGTTGGTGTGCCTGATACTGATTTACCCAAGGCCTTACAAGAAGAAGATTGTCAGGGATTAATCCAAGGAATCGTGTCTCAATGTCCGGAAGTTTCGTCAGCTCCTCATATGCTGGAAGCCCCTTCATATGCCGCGTATGCAATGTTTGATGCACAAAATGCCGTTCGATTGCATCGTCTCGCTGATGAAACCGCTGCGGTCTGGCACGACTTGGAAGTCCCAGTGCGCAGTCGGACGATTGTGCACCTACATACGCAATGTGGGAACGGTGTCTATATGCCAGTTTGGACTGATCTCTTTGATCCGGATTTACCAGAGGACCATGGGCCGATTTGGACATCTCCCGATGTGTGGGTGTTTACGGCAGATTTGCCGATTGAGTGGCCGGGTGAAATGTTAACCAATCGATTGCTGGCCGAAGGCTGCGCACGATTCGAAAATCATATCGTGGAAGCACCAGAAAACTAATCTATGAAAAAATCACAATGAAATATGAAAAAGTGCTATTGAAAAATAACATAGGTTGAAGGAAAGGTGTTTTCTTTTAATTGATATTTTGCAGTTTACACGGTTCACGGTGAAGCTTTTTGGTTTCCTGCCGCACATGTCCTCAGTTGTTCCAGAGCTTGTTCTGGTATCTTCAAATTTCCTTTGCCAATTCCCACGTCGATATCAGGTCTTGTCGATCCGTGGAAATCACTTCCCCCTGTCACGACCAAGTCAAGTCGATGAGCCAGGTTGAGGTATTCAGATGTTTGTCGTGAAGAATGGGCACTATAATAGACCTCTATGGCTTGTAAGCCAAGTGTCTTCAATTCCTGACAGGCTACCTGTAATTCACTGAGAGAGTTTCTGACCCAGCTAGGATGAGCGAGTGAGGCGACACCGCCAGCATCGCGAATCCAACGAATGGCTTCCTGAGCATCCGGTAATTGGCGGGCTACGTAGGCTGTGGATCCTTCTTTCAAATAACGAGAAAAGGCTTGTTCGATAGTTGGGACATAGTGTTTCTTAAGGAGAACTCGAGCAACATGCGGTCGGCCAATCGAGCCACGACCAGCGACCGCTTTCACGTCTTCGTAGGAAATAGTGACGCCTAAACTTTTCAGCTTGTCAATGATTTTTGGTATCCGTTCATGGCGGCTTTGGCGGAGAAAGGTCAAATGTTGTTGAAATTGTGGATTTTCGTGGTTGACGAAATAGCCAAGGATATGGGTTTCCTTTCCTCGATACAAGGAGCTCACCTCGACGCCTGGAATGACTTCAATGTCATAAGAAGAGGCAGCCTCTGAGGCTTCAGTTATCCCGTCAGTCGTATCGTGGTCCGTCAGGGAAAGCACCCCAACTTGCGCATGATGAGCGAGCTTCACGAGGTCCGTTGGAGAGAGACTTCCATCGGAATATGTGCTGTGGAGGTGGAGGTCGATGCGTCTCATGAGAGAAAGGGGAAAAGACTACTCCTTTTGTGCGACAAGCTGTGCCGTGAATACCGGTTCTTTCCCTTGTGGGCTTTTGTGCTCACCTTCTTGATAGTGCAAGATTCGAAGTCCGTTGGTGAGTTTCAATAATTCATTATGTTCAAGGCAGAAGTCTTTATTTCGAGGATGTTGATGAACGATCTGATTATCAATTAAAAACGTTTCGTAGAGTAAGCGGCCTCCTGGTTTGAGTGCTTCAATGATTGGAGGAAATAGAGGACGAAAGAGATAGAAGAAAACGAGAATTCCATCGTAGACTTCCTTGCCAAGGTCTGGCGGGTTGGCAGGGTTTGCCTCTAAATCGATACGTTGTGTCACAAATTGATGGGCAGCGATGCTTGGGTTGTGTGCCGCTAATTCTTGCGCCTGAGCCAAGGCTGCCTCATCCCGATCGATGCCGACGACTGACAATCCTCGTGCGGCAAGATATCGTGCATGACGACCGGAGCCAGTGGCAAGATCCAGGATTTTCCCTGGACCAAGGTTGGCGGAGTGTTCGAGAAAAAACGGACTGAGTTCGCTCTGTTGATTGGTCGCTGGCTGTTGATGAGAGGTTTGTGAACGCGACTGTGAGCGCCGAACACCAACCGAGCCATTGATATGGTCTAACGGAGGTGCCGTTTTTCGTACCCACATTTCAAGGTGAGTAATGGGGAATTCTTGGAAAAGAGTTTGACTGATGCGTTCAGCTAAGGCCTCAAGTATGCAAAATCTCGATGTGGCCGCGATGTCTGCGACTCGACCCACGATTTTTCCATAGTCGACTGTATCTATTAAATCATCAGAAACTGCGGCTCGTGCATTGGCACAGTGTATTGTAAGATCAACGACAATGGGCTGCGGTTGCCGTCGTTCCATACTGGTCACGCCGCAATGGACTGAACATTGGATACCTTCAATAATAATTGAATTTTCCATCACGGCATTTTCTGCTAGAGGTGAGGGGATGTCAAGGTCATGTGAATGCGGAAATCGAAACACTTAGTAGGAACCATTCTGGTTTTATTAGTGTGTGTATCCAGTGTTGGCATCTGGATATCTTTGATCAATCCCACTCCCACCGTTCGCATTTTCGCGGAAGAATTTCGATTTATTCCTGAAAAGATAGTACTCCCGGAGTTACAGTTTGTTCGGTTTGTGATCAATAACCAAGGGCGTGAATCGCATACGTTTTATGGTTCATTTTTTCATGATCCCACAGTGCGTATCTTCTGGGAGTCTGCTGACCGACCAACGCAACATGGAAAGGCTATTCATCTTTCTCTTGGGCAGTCAGTGAGTTTTCTTGCAAGATTTTCAGCAGGGCTCTATCCGTTCCGTTGTGTCATTCAAGGGCATCGTGGGATGGAAGGCGTCGTTGTCGTTCACAAGGAAGATGAAACTGGAGCGGAAAAGCTTGGGGAATTTTGATAAAAGAAGATATGCCTGAAGGAAAAAGAGCCTTCCGAATACCTTGGTATCGGGAAGGCTCTTTCATTACATTTGATTGACAGAATCATGGTTGCGCAGGTGGAAGATAGTCTCCAGGATTGCTATCCATAGCTTCTTGCACTTTTGCATTGCGTTGGCAGGTGGTTTCAGCCAGCATTCGCTGTCCAGGACTGACGTCACCAATACTATCTAGGCAGGCCTGTAAGCTTCCTGCCGGAGATCCTGGTGAGGCGGTGTTTGTCGATTCAGTGTTTGCTGCCGAAGTACCTGAGGCACTTGATCCGTTTCCGGTTTTGTATGGCTGTTGGCATCCACTAAGCAGAATGACCAGCCCCATAGCTCCTAGCAAGACATACAGTGAACTTTTCATAGCAAAGGCCCCT
>BQIU01000037.1 GCA_021603905.1 Nitrospirales bacterium | reverse complement strand
AGGCTAAACGGCGTCAACAAGCCCCGAAACGGGAGGTGAAGGGAAACAAAACGAGGACCTGAAACAAGAAGCCCACCTCAAAAAACTATTCGAGAGACCAACCCCCTCAATTCAGAGGACTTTTGCAGAGGGTTCTATAATGAATACCGACCACATGAAGCGCTACAGGGAGCGGCTCCGTGTACTTATCATCAACCCACACCGGAAAACTCTATTTATGACCTGTCCGCTTGACGGGGAAGCTTACAGGTGCTTCTATAACCGGCAGCGCCTCCATCAAACCCTGGGGTATCGCAGCCCCGAGGCGTTTGACTCTTAACTTCGTGTCTGTTTTTCTAGGACCACCTCAGTCTGACCCCATTTTACAAACCGCTGACGAATGTGAGTCATCATCTCCCTGGCTTTTTCATGAGCCAGTGTTTCAGTGAGTTTATACCCGAGAAGAGGACGGTATCGTTTACCATTAATCCGAGTATAGAGATCAACAGCGGTTCAACGTTTTTCGGTAGGACGAAACTGTAATGAGTAGCAAATCTTTTTCATGGCGTCCTCAACTCTTGAGATCCTATTGAAATTCTGACATGGTAGTCTTGGTTAGGTCATTCTATGGAATCAAAGGAAGACATAGCAAAGATACGTCGGTTCTCCTTAGGTGTCGGGATCATTCTATTTCTCTATTCTATTGGAGTAGAAATTGATACATCAACAGCCGTCCCGTTATTTGGGTTACCTCTCAAGATTAAATACTCTTGGTTAATTGGGCTAGGCCTAGTTTTAACTTCATTATATTCGACTACTCGCTATTGGTATCATGTTTTATTTAAGGTGGATACTCCTATAAAAGAAAGACTCGCGATTGTTAGGGGTGAAATTCCTGATAGTATGTTGAAAAAATTTCAATCCATCTTGCTAGCGGAGTATTATAAAAAAGATCATCAGCTTAACGAGTATGTTCCTTTATACCAAGATCTTGAACCTAAATTTCTAAGTAAAACTAGAATTGAGCAATTAGTAAAGCTATTTAACATATGCGCTCCCCGTTTAGATATCGAAGCGCAAGAACATTTAATCCGTATATTTCATGAAGATATGATACATGAGTATGTTAAACCTCCGCCGTCTGACATGATATGCCAATCCCGCTATCTATACTTATATGAAGCTCAAACCATTCCTGAGATAGCCCGAGTTGAATTAATGCTAAAGTTTAAACCTACGCCAGGGTTTAGATCACCACGCCCTATATACTGGGAAATCTTTGATTTCTACTTTCCCATACTACTTAATTCAGTAGCGATAACAGTATTTTTGGTTACGATTTATATCTCTTCTCTCTGATATAACTCCCTCCTATGAAAGACAGGTAGTTGTTGGGGTTCAATCTTCTCTAACTTACTCTGCAAGAATCGCGGATTCATATCATAATTGCACTTACGACTTGAATTCATGTATTGACAGAGCTCGCGTCCTGAGCGGAGAATAATTCAGCATTGCTCCTAAACATACAACCGTTAATAGCCAAGATCTTCTCATGAGACACCATTCTCGTTTCACAAGAATTCTCATCTTTATGATTCCACTATTCAGTTTGGGAGTGTTGTTAGATTCTGCAACTGCTGTTGGAGAATCAGGGAATGGGGGAATCGTTTCATCCCAGGTTGGTCGGCACAATTCTCAAGCTCGCCCATCACATTCGACTACCAAAGGCATTGCACCTCAACCAAGGGCATCCAGGGTTCTTCATAAGGCGTTGAAGATTCCTCGGGAAAAACCAACTTTTAAAAAGCGGAACTTCAATTTTTTGCAACCTCCACTTCTTTTTCCTGATAATTTCTCTCCCAACACACCTGAGTACTCTGATGCTACAACCTCTCACTTGCCTGAAAACAGCCAGACCCATAACGCGTTAATCGAAGAAAATCCCAGCCCTTCTGAATCATCACACCCTCTTGTCATTGAACTCCGGTGTGGCAAGTACGTTCGTATCCCCTGGCCAAAATCGAGCCTCTTGTCTAACTACGAGGAAGGCCAAGAGGAACAATGTACTGATTCCAAATAATGCTTCTCGCCACACATCGGATGAAACAATTCGATGAAGTATAGAGCGGTGCCCTTTCCCAACAAGTCTTTTTGCACGCGACCTTATGATCAAAGTATAAATTCATCGTTTCACGTTACAATGTTACTCCACGTAAAAACGCCCTCTCGTTTAGAGAGGGCGTTTATAGCCGTTTCAGTTATACCGATTCGCTCGAATACCAAATTGCTAAATTTTGATATTCACTACGTCATAAGATCAATTGCTGTTGCTGTGAGAAATTCCATGCGGGTATAACCTTCCAATGTCTGAAGTGAACAATCTCGCGGAGTTAGTTGATATGCCTCAGCTGGAACTCATTGAGATTCGCTATAATATTTAAGGCCTCTCAGTCGCTAGACAAAAGCCGCTTGCGATCAAGCTCATGAAAAATGGTTAAGGCCGCCTGTTCTGGTGTGTCCTTGGAACCATCGATGATTACTTCAGCATGTTCCGGACGTTCATAGGGCGAATCAATACCTGTAAAGTTTTTCACTTCACCGGCTCTGGCTTTTTTATACAGTCCCTTTACATCACGCTGTTCACACACTTCGAGAGGGGTATCGATAAACACTTCAAGAAACTCTTCATTTTCTACCATGAAGCGGGCCATTTGTCGTTCACTTCGAAATGGTGAGATGAACGAGACCAGTACAATCAAGCCAGCATCAACCATTAGCTTGGCTGTCTCCGCCACGCGGCGAATATTCTCGACGCGATCGGCGTCGGTGAAACCTAAATCTCGATTCAGCCCGTGCCGAACATTATCACCATCCAACAAATAGGTGTGATGACCCAGTGAGTGCAGTTTCTTTTCCACAAGATTGGCAATCGAGGATTTCCCCGCCCCTGATAAGCCGGTAAACCATAAGATAAATGGTTTTTGCCTTTTTAAATTCGCCCGGGCGGCTTTATGAATATCGACGGATTGCCAATGAATGTTATGAGCTCGTCGTAGGGTAAAATCGATCATCCCAGCGGCAATCGTGCCATTGGTGTAACGATCAATCAGGATAAAGGAGCCAGTATCGCGATTGTCCTGATATGCATCAAAGGACACAGGATGGTCCAGAGAGAAATTGCAGACGCCGACCTCGTTGAGTTCTAACGTTTTCGTAGCAAGATGTTCGAGCGTGTTGATATTGACCTTATATTTGAGTGCACTGACTTGTGCCGTTCTCGTCTGAAATCCGATCTTGATCAGGTAATGACGGCCGGGCAAAAGCGGCTCTTCATGCATCCAAATGAGCTTGGCTTCAAACTGATCGGCAAAATCCGGTCGTGCGCGAGGATCACTCAGCACTTCGCCCCGACTGACATCAATTTCATCAGTTAATGTGACCGTGACCGCTTGACCAGCCACCCCGCGTTCGAGGTCTCCGTCAAACGTCACAATTCGTTCGACGGTACTGGTTTTTCCAGACGAGGGCACCACAACAGAATCGCCGGGTGAAACGGTTCCACTGACAATCGTGCCCGAGAAACCGCGAAAATCCAGATGCGGCCGATTCACCCACTGAACAGGCAGTCGGAACGGTTTGGCCGTCACATCTTGATTGATCGTGACCGTCTCCAAATAATTCATGATCGTTGGCCCCTGGTACCACGACATGGCGTCACTTGGATGGAGAAGGTTGTCTCCCTTTAAGGCTGAAATCGGAATGGCTACGACGTTCTCGAACCCTAATGAGACACGAAAGGACGCATACTCGAATTGAATCGAGTCAAATTGTTCTTCTGAATAGTCCACCAAATCCATTTTATTAACTGCAAGAACGATATGTTTGACTCCCAATAACGAAAGGATATAGCTATGCCGCTTGGTCTGAGTCAGAACCCCCTTGCGGGCATCGATCATCAGCACCGCGACATCAACCGTGGAAGCCCCAGTGGCCATATTCCGTGTGTACTGTTCATGCCCAGGCGTATCAGCAACAATAAATTTTCGCTTGTCAGTTGAGAAAAACCGATAGGCGACATCAATTGTGATTCCCTGTTCGCGTTCGGCTTGCAATCCGTCAACAAGCAACGCGTAATCGATGTCACCATGTTGCGTACCTACGCGCTTGCTTTCAGATTCCAATGTGGTGAGTTGATCGTCAAAGACGAGCTTTGAGTCCCATAGTAATCGGCCGATGAAGGTGCTTTTTCCATCATCCACACTTCCGCAAGTCATGAATCGCAACAATCCCAGCTCTGTTTTTGTTGTACAAGAGGATTCAGGCAGATGTCTGATTTCGTGTGAATCGTAAGCCATTAGAAATACCCCTCTTGTTTTTTCTTTTCCATGGAGCCAATGGCATCACGATCAATCAGTCGTCCTTGACGCTCAGAGGTCCGGGAACATGCCATTTCGTTGATGATTTCCGGCAAATTACTGGCCGTCGATTCAATGGCTCCCGTAAGGGGATAACACCCAAGCGTGCGAAATCGGACGGACCGCAAAACCGGTTTTTCATCAGGAAGGAGAGGAAGCCGATGATCATCGACCATCAACAGCATGCCATCCCGTTCAACTACGGGCCGTTCCTTGGCAAAATAGAGAGGTACGACAGGGATGTCTTCCTGATAGATATATTCCCACACATCCAGCTCCGTCCAATTTGATAACGGAAACGCTCGAAGGCTTTCTCCCCGGCGGATTCGAGCATTAAAAATATTCCACAATTCTGGACGTTGATTCTTCGGATCCCAGCGATGCGTCGAAGTCCGAAATGACAACTTGCGTTCTTTAGCGCGTGAGGCTTCTTCATCTCGTCGAGCCCCGCCAAATGCCGCATCATAGCGATACTTTTCCAGCGCCTGCTTTAACGCCTCGGTTTTCATGACATCCGTATACACCGACCCGTGGGTCAAAGGGCTAAAGCCTTGCTCAAGACCTCTCTGATTGGTATGGACGATTAAGTCGAGCGCATAGTCTTCTGCAATCTTATCTCTGAATTGGATCATTTCAGAAAATTTCCAAGTCGTATCGATATGGAGAAGAGGAAATGGCAATTTCGAGGGATAAAAGGCCTTTCGGGCGAGATGTAGTAAGACTGACGAGTCCTTGCCTATCGAATAGAGCATCACTGGATTTTCACATTCAGCGAAGACTTCACGAAATATGTAAATACTTTCAGCTTCTAACTGCTGCAAATGGGAAGACCTCGAAACGTTCATTGGAGAACTCTGAAGCTCTCGTACAGAGAATGACATGATGACCTCACGGATGAATGGGAAAATACCGTTTAGTTAAGAAAGAGGTGGTTAGTTAAGGACAAGCTGTCGTGCTTGGACTGACAGAGTTGGCATATGAAACAGATTACACCTTAATCCCTACCATTTGACTATATCAACTGTTTCCACAACCCTACACTCAGAGTGGAAACAAAAAGAAAACAAAAATTTGTCACTTCAATGCGATCATGGCCACAACCAGACAGCTAGCGCCTCACTTATTCTATTACGATACCACTGACATCTTTAGAAGCAAATCTTAATGTAACAAAAAGTCTCAAATCAGAAAAAATTTCATACTATCAATCATTTACGATAAACCCTCAGCAGCGCAGTTCATAGTTGAATGCATCTTTCTTAGCTTGATGACTGGCTCAGAGGCAGAGGATAGTCTATACGTATATACCGCAAATCCCTCTTTTTATACTCTTCCATGTCCTCATGGGTTGTTACGGCTGCTGTACCCATATGCTCTATCCACTGCTTATTCCCGGCTCCTTTTATCCGTATGAGATAAAGGCCTGAATTAACGTCGCTCGCATTGCGGTAATCCAAAACCCAATAGCAGCCTTCTTCCGTCGGAAATTCTGCGGTCCACTCACTGCTCTTCTGAGAATTGGCTGCACCTGTGCGATATGCCTCATTCATCTGTTCACAGAATGACTCGGCATCAGCCGTACAATCAAATGTTTGAATGCGATGGGCCTCACCATTGAGAACATACGACCGACCAGTTCCAAGCGGAGTCTCGATTTTGTAGGGACCATTCACGATTGATATACCCCTTTCACTGGTTTTTCACTCTCGCCCAAACTCATTGCGTTGCCGCAATTGATCACATGGTAGCAGAGGGACCAAACAGAAGCGCAAGGCATAGCCAGATTGTCACGCAATGCATGGAGAGGCATATAGAAAAAGAAGATTGTCCCCCTTAAACTAAACAATCATGCGTGGGGTAACTCAATTACATTGGGTCCTCGGTTTCGGCGTATTAACTCTTCTTGTCTCATGTTCGGAGAAAGGGCTGTCCGATATGACCCCAGAGCAACTGTTAGCCTCCATTCAAACGCACACCGCCCCAGTAGTCGTGGATGTCCGCTCCCAAAATGAATACGATTCCGGGCATGTGCCCGGCGCGGTGCATCTGCCTTTTTACGCTATTTGGAGCCGTCACGAGAAATCAAAGGCCACACCGGAAGATCCGATTGTCTTGTATTGCGAGCATGGCCCAAGAGCGTGGATCGGGAAATTCGCTTTCTGGACGATGGGGTATAAAAGTATTGTTTACTTGGACGGTCACATGTCAGGCTGGAAACAGCGAGGACTACCTATGGAGAATCAGACCACTAGATATTAAAAAAAAGAGAGAGAAACTGATTGCTTATGATTTTTCATTTTAAATATTAACTGGCTTCCAAAAGCTTCTCCATCAAATATCTTGCCATAACAGTAGCCATGTGCAATCGATAAAGAGCTTCACTAGGTGATGTGAGGCCTTGGTGGGGCCCTTCGTCCTGAATATGGTTCCAAAAGTTCTTGAACATCCCCTCTTCATGGTGGCCGATTTTGAATTTTTGTTGGAGATTTTGAAGAGCTGCAGGTGGGTTATTAGGAAATTCTTTCCCAGTAATTTCCTTACATATTTCTGGAATCAGATTTTCCGTAAATGATCAAATTTGACCATTACAAGACTCATAGTGCCCATCTGTAAAATTTTTATTGGCTTGCTGAAAATGAGTAAGAGCAACTGAAAGTCCGTAGCGCCTCAGATTTTGCTCTAACTTCGAAAGCTGAGGTGTGAGTGAAGCAGGTTCTGGTGTATGAGGTAAAAGTCTGAGATTTTTATCGATTACAAATCCATCCAGCATTAGCGATTCCTGAAATCGATCATAAATTCTTGTTGTTCCAGGATTACAGTGAAGATTTACAACTTTCCCAATTACACATTCGATAAGCTCATTGATCTTTTTCTCTTTTTGAGAATCTTGGTTGGCTTTTTCTTCTAAGAATTGCACAAACCATCTCGCCTTTTCATTGACAGAAGTTCCCTTTAGCAATATGACCATTTTTCTTACTGAAAGATCACGACAAGGTTTCTGTGCCTTAAACCTTTTTGCACTTTCCTTGCTGGTCTTGTGATTGATTCACGGATTTTCCAGCCCTAAGCTGGCTAAATGTTTCGTGCCCTAAATATCGTTCCAGTTTTTCACTGAGATCCGTGGAAAGATTCGTCATTGAGGCCATACGGCAAAGTTGAGATTCCATTTTGGTTTGTAAATCCAGTCGATAGTGCCTGAATTCTTCAAAAGCACCAATCATTCGTGAAGCCACTTGGGGATTTTTTTGATCAAGCTCCATGAGAAAGTCCGTAACAAATGCATACCCTGATCCATTTTCTGCATGAAAGCCTTTGGGATTGCCCTGAGAAAAGCTTCCATAGAGAGCCCGCATTCTGTTTGGCGTTGGAGTGTTAAAAGCCTTATGTTTTGACAGTTTTTTCACCACCTGCAGAATATCATCGGTCTGTGATCTCGCAAAGGCCCCGACCCACTTATCAATAACTAACGCATCCTGTTCAAACTGATAGTAAAAATGTTGTGTCACGCCGTCCCGATATGATTCGGCTTCATCCATATTGATAATGAGGTTCAGTGCAGCATAACGGTCCGTCATATTATTGGCCTGACTGTATTGCCTGACGGCTAGCTTGGCCACTTCAGCATCTCCTGAATGCGAGACATACGCGAGTGCGGTATTTTGCAGACTGCGTCGACCAGTATCGTCACGATCATACAGCTTACCAGGATCATAATTCGCGTGGTACGTCTCAAGAAATTCATCGTGCAACTGACGCCCAAGTGTTTCTAAAAATGTCTTTCGGACGGCCAGTATGGCGTGCGGATCAATGATGTCTCGCTTGGGTGCCAATTCATGATAGACGGGCAGGCTTAACGCCAGGCTCATGAGTGCCTGATCCATATCGGTTCGTTTCAAAATACGACGAAAAGAATCTAAAACATCGTCGCCAACAAGGACCTCTTCTCCGCGTTCATAACGGTCAATCTGCTCCAAGAGTTTCGTGGTGAGAAATCTATTTCCTGCTTCCCACTGATTGAATCCGTCACGATCATGTACCATCAGATGACGCAATTGGTCGTCTGTATACGGGGCTTCCAGTTTGACCGGGGCAGAAAAGTGGCGGAACAGTGAAGGGACGGAGTCAGAGGGAACATTCTCAAATGTAAACGTGTGTTTCACGTTCGTCAGCTCCAGCACATCCTGCATGATTTCCTGACCCGCAGGACCCACCAACCCAAACTTTACCGGAATGTGTCTGGGTTGCCCATTTGACTGATTGGGTATGGTCGGGACAACTTGTTCAAGCATGAGGGTAAATTTTTTTGCTGTCTTATTATAGGACCAACTGGCTTTGACTTCAGGCGTGCCCGCTTGCGTATACCACAGCATAAACTGGCTGAGGTCACGACCAGAAACCTCCTCCATACAGTGCACCCAGTCTTCGACGGTGACCGCTTGCCCGTCGAACCGATCAAAATATAAATCCGACGCGTTGCGAAACCCTTCCTTTCCCAAGAGTGTGTGCAACATTCTATTGAGCTCAGCTCCCTTACTATAGACCGTTGCCGTATAAAAATTGTTGATGGTGACAAACTGATCCGGTCGCGGCGGGTGCGCCATCGGCCCCGCATCTTCGGGGAATTGTCCCATGCGAAGGCTTCTGACGTTGGCAATACGATTCACCGCTTGTGATCCCATATCACCAGAAAACTCCTGATCTCGAAAGACCGTCAATCCCTCCTTTAAACACAGTTGATACCAGTCACGACAGGTCACGCGGTTGCCGGTCCAATTGTGGAAATATTCGTGTGCGACCACACCTTCCACGCCTTCATAGTCCGCATCGGTGGCGGTGGCAGGGTGCGCCAACACATACTTCGTGTTGAAGATATTGAGAGACTTATTTTCCATGGCGCCCATATTGAAATCGTCAACCGCCACAATATTAAACAGATCGAGATCATATTCACGACCATACACCTCTTCATCCCATTTCATGGATTTTTTAAGCGAGGCCATGGCATGGCCAAGTTTATCGAGATCTTTGGCCTCGGCCCAAATGCGCAAAGCGACCTTACGACCGCTTGTGGTCACGAAGGTATCTTCGAGGCATTCTAACGTACCCCCGACAAGGGCGAACAAGTAACTGGGCTTAGGGAACGGATCTTCCCACACCGCGTAATGACGCCCATCAGTCATTTGTCCTTGATCGACGAGGTTGCCGTTTGAAAGTAGGACCGGGGCGGTGGTTTGATCAGCAATAATCTTGGTGATGTAGGTCGCCATATTATCCGAGCGGTCGGGGAAAAAGGTCATCCGTCGAAACCCTTCAGCTTCACATTGCGTACACCAATTGCCCCCTGATGTAAACAATCCTTCAAGTGCTGTATTTTGTTCAGGATGAATTCTGACGAGCGTGTCGACCGTAAACGCATCCTGTGTAGGTTGGAGGGAAAGTGAATCTTTATCCACCACGTAGCCGTCTTCCAAATTTGTTCCTTTGTCGATGTTCTTGTCATTCAGCTTCACGGCGAGTAATTCCAGTTCTTCGCCATCAAGGACGAGTGGATTCTGATGCACGCCATTTTTCTCAACATGCAATTTGGCACTGACCAACGTTTCCCCATCACGAAGCTCAAAAGTCAAATCAACGTGCTTAACCCAATAATCTGGCTGTTGATAATCTTTCAAATATTTCACAGTATGTTCTTCAGACACGGCTTACTCCCCTATTTTTTAATACTTGTTGCTTCTAGAAAATAAATTAGTCATGTCACGCAACCGTCAAACGTTCAAAGATACGAGAGCGCTCTTCTTACAATCTTCGAGCAACGCCATAACTGCCCACATTATCCTATCGTCGTTGCTTTGTCGTCGGAATGCGTGGACCCGGCGGCATAAGCTGCGTGACGAAGTGCATCGAGGCGGTGAGCATATCGATGGCCTGGCCTGATCTTGGAGAGGACACCTAGCCCATCAAGAACTTCGGTGACATGAGGTTGCATGCCGACAAAAAATAGATGTTGTTTATGAGCCTGAACGATTCGCAGCATATCTTCGATAGCCATGGCCGACGTCCCGTCAATCACAGGCACATCCGACAGGTCTAATACGCAACTTGTAAATGTCTTGAGGCCCGGAACAGTCTCGAGCCGGCGAACCATGTTTTTCGCCGATCCAAAACTCATCGGTCCGTCTACATGAATCAACACAAGTTTGCCAGCATTTCGGTCTAAAACCTCATTTTCTTCCGGAGTCAGGGGTGATTCCTGACTTCCTTTCGTAATCACGCTCATATTCGCCAATTCAAGATCCGCCATCTCTTTGACAAACAGAATACTGGCTAACACGACACCCACGCCCACTGCCGTGATGAGATCAACAGCAATGGTAATGAATAGCACCACAATCATAATAATGACATCGGCCCCAGGGGCTTGAAAGACATGCCGAAGGAATCGCCAATCAATAATGTCGATGCCGACCTTGAGCAAAATACCGGCAAGCACTGCCAATGGAATTTGTTCTGCAAGCGGACCTAGCCAGAGCAATGTGGCAAGCAGCACTAACCCCATCAGCATCCCGGATAAAGGCGTGCGGCCACCCGATCGTATGTTCGCGACCGAACGCATCGTCGCACCGGCACCCGGCAGCCCACCAAACAAGCCTGAAACCATGTTTCCGATTCCCTGACCAATGAGTTCTCGATTGGAATCATGTTGGGTTCTGGTCATATTGTCACAAACTAACGATGTGAGAAGACTATCGATGGCACAGAGAAAGGCAATCACAAAAGCCTCTTCGATCATGATCGTCAGCGCATCAATCTGAAATGTCGGAATGAGCATTGATGGAAACCCCTGAGGGATATCACCAATAATCGGCGCATCAGGAAAGAAAAAAACAGCTGCTGGGGTACACACGAGCAGGGCAAGCAATGATGGTGGAATGAATTGCCCTATGATGGTCGGAGTGAAGTACACAATTGCTAAGGCCAGAAACCCTAAGATTGAGGCCTGGACCATCGGCGTGCTCACCACATGCGGAAGCGTTGTTAGGTTCGCGACAACGTCTCCGCTCGATTCGTGTCCTAAGAGGGGAGCAACCTGAAGGATAATGATGATGGCCCCGATCCCACTCATGAATCCTGAAATTACCGGATACGGGACTAAACTGATATACCGTCCTACACCAAGGATGCCCATGAGGATCAGGATGCCTCCACCCATGATGACCGTGGTAAAGACAACAGAAGGATCATCAGCAAACAGGACAAACATCCCGGCAAACACGACGGTCATGGGTCCGGTAGGACCCGAGGCTTGAGCAGGTGTTCCGCCAAATACTGCGGCAAAAAATCCGACGAAAATGGCGCCATATAACCCTGCAACCGCTCCGGCTCCCGAAGACACACCAAATGCGAGAGCGAGCGGAAGAGCGATCACTGCAGCAACCACTCCACCAAAGACGTCACCTCGTAGGTTATTAAAGTGCAATCCGTGGATAAGTTTTGACATCATGTGTTTTCTGTACCCGCTTTCACAAAAATATACCTGAGAGGAAGTGTGTTGGGAGTTCGAAAATCAAAAAGTGTGTTTTCTCATAGACTCAAGAATACAAGAGATCCATGGTGAATGATAGTTGTCCTTATAACGATCTGTAGACATTTCACGCATTTTAAACCTTTTAAAGTGAGCGATTTATGTCAAGCTTGCCTTTGATCGTGAACAGATCACCATTCCATTTCCACAACGAGACGTGCATTTCTTCAAAGAACCCACGCCAGCTTAGATTTTCAGCCTATTCAGGAATCGTTCATGTGTGCTAGGGGCTCTCAATGAGTCCCTGACACGGAGGCATTTGCGCTTTCCTCTTCCAATTTCATTTAATACCTTATACATTGAAAGAGCGAAATCTTAAGGATTCGGCAACACTCGACAATTCACATCTCATTACAATTCCAGGGCAATCGCTTCATGAAGCCTCAGATTCATCTCCCGTATGCCATGAACTTTTCGAGCTCTACCTCCATCGGCACTCAGATAATTTTCTCGATTGCCCTGGTGGTTCTAGAATTTTTTTCACCTCAGTGTGTGTTCGCCCAAACCAACGAAAACCCTCCGACAGAAATCAATCAACAAGCCGAAGATCACTTACGCTTGGGAATCGATTTCTTTTTGACCGACGAATTAGAAATCGCCATCGATGAATTTCGAGAAGTTGTTCGTTTGCGACCAGGTTACGCCGACGCTCATTACAATCTTGGTGTCGTGCTCG
Source organism: Nitrospirales bacterium (assembly GCA_021603905.1). GTDB lineage: Bacteria > Nitrospirota > Nitrospiria > Nitrospirales > UBA8639 > JAGQKC01. Next base: position 25,455 of record BQIU01000037.1, on the reverse strand, counting down.
CTAAGAGTGGAGATTTAACCGGAGCCATTGCTGCCTGGTCTCAGGCTCAACGCCTGGCTCCGGGTGACATACCCGTGCAATACCACCTTTCGGCTCTGGTGTCATATAACTATGGAGTGTCTTTACTTCAACAAGGTCAACTTGATCGTGCCATGGACGAATGGCAGGCAACGTTACGGATCCAGCCAAACTTTGCTGAGGCTCACTACGCGGAAGGTCTCGGATATTTAGCACAAGGTAATGCCCTCCAAGCGATTGCCAAATTTCAACAGGCGCTCACTTGGCATCCTGATTGGGCAATGGCTCACCACCAATTAGGAGTGGCCTATTACGAGATTCGCGAATTCGAGCTCGCAAAAAAGACCTGGCATAGAGCTCTTGAGCTCCAACCTCAACTCGCAAAAACCCATACAAATCTTGGATTAGTCCAATTAATTGAAGGCGACATTGCACAGGCCATTGAGGCATTTCAACACGCGATGACACTCGACCCCAATTTACCTGAGGCGTATTTCAATCTTGCGGTCGCGTTGTCAAACAAAGGGGAGTGGCAAGCCGTTCTCAACCCGATTCAACAGGTGCTCCTCTTACGCCCTCAGATGCTTGCCGCTCACCTGTTGCTAGGTGCCACCTGGGCCCATCTCGGGGAGTGGGCCAAAGCCACGAGTGAGTGGAGGGAAACTCTTCACATTCGCCCACAAGACTCAACAGCGGCCATTCTTCATTATGATATCGGATTGGGACTGTTGATGATGGGCGATGCGCGAGGATCGATTGGGGAATTTCAACAAGCATTGGTCTTTCAACCGGAATGGGCCGAAGCCCATTATCAACTTGGCACCGTCTCGGTACTGGACAAGAAGTGGGCAATGGGGTTGACCCATTTTCAAAAAGCCGCCGCACTGAATCCTTCCTGGGCTCAGGCTTTTTTCAGTTTAGGAAAAGTCCATTATCAGATGGGTGCGATCACGGAAGCCATTGAAGCCCTGAGTACTGCCACTCGCCTTGAACCACGGTTTGCTGATGCCTCGTATCATCTCGGAGTGATACTTCGCGCACAGAATCGTTCGGAAGAAGCCATCGCTCCCCTACAAATGGCGGCCAAGGCAGGGATAGAAGATGCGCAAAGTCTTTTAGCTTCGATGTATGCGAACGGGAGTGGAGTCGATCAAAATATTCCAATGGCGATGATTTGGTGGGCTCGCATTGCTTCTGGAGAATCCTCAACGGAAACGAAGTTCCAGGCAAAGGAGAGACTCTCCCAGCTTCGTCGTCAGCTTAGTAGTCAACAACTTTCGTCATCAAAAACTCAAGAAATTCAGAGTGGATTGTTCCTGATTCGTCGGGCTTTACGACAAACGGTCCGAAACATTGATGGCTACGCGTTTGAACAGAGCCTTGGGCACCAACTCATTCAACACGAACGCGTGTCAGAAGCGATTCCGGTGTTGATCCAAGAAGCCTTCGCGTTTGATGAGTCCGCACATCAAGAACTTGAGTGGTTGTATCAGAATGGCGTGGAAGGCAAACTGAAACCGTATGACACAAGAATTTTGGACTATATGATCGAGACCGCACAGGAGAAGAAATCAGCATCCTGTGAATTTCTGAGGAAGATTTCCGTCCGTGAAGATCTACCAAGGCTTGAAATGGAGCACATTGTCCAACAGGATTGCAGGTTTTAATATTTCCCCACAAGATGACACGATCATTGACTTCTGAGAACACGTCGTCAACACGTGCAATGCAAACGGCAACCGCAGGGCTCCTGTTTGGCCTATTGGGTATGCTCTTCGGACTGGGATTCTCACTATTGTTTCCTCAAGTTGAAGTGGCATCATATGACTGGCAGATGAAAGCCAAGTCATCCACTGTCGTACATTCAGCAATTGTGCTGATCACTCTTGATGAACAAGATCCAGCTTCGTGTGGAAATGAGCGATGGAATTCATCGGTCATCGCCAGCGCAATTTCTGCATTACATAAAGCCGGGGCATCAATCATTGCACCAGCCGTTCGGTTCCAATTTCCCAACCCTCCAGAATGCGGTGATGTATTTGGAAATGCACAGCTTCTTGAAACCACCAAACAGGCAGGGAATGTGGTTTACCCATCATTTGTGGAGCCGCTGATTGCGAACGAAGCTCAAGCCACTGGCGGGTTTATGCTGGCTCCTGACGGAGATGGAATTTTTCGAGGAATATCGTCTCGTCAGATGGCACATGATATGAAGCCTTTGCCTTTAGGACTTACCATGGCGTCAGCGTACAACAACAGCAGTTCCCTAGATCTACCGGATCAAGGATTGGTTTCTTTTGTCGGTCGATGGTCGGATCAACCTTTCCCAACCTATACATTCACCGAATTGTTTGACTTCGTTCAGGGGCGACAAGACGTCAAGCTTTCAACACTCGTTCAAGGCAAGATTGTGTTGCTCTTTCCCGTTACCTCAAAGACCGATGTTCTGGGAACTCCTTTAGAGCATGCGGCCCCACTCGGGTTTATCCATGCCAATCTCTTAAATACGGTTCTCACCGATTCGTGGCTCAGCCAACCTTCCTGGGCATCGGAGTCTTTCAGAACGATCAGTGTGATTGTGATCATCGTCCTACTCGGAGCGTGGAGACAAGACCGTTGGGGATGGGGAGCTATCAGCATCGTCATTCTTACCCATTATGCCTTGAATATGGGGTTGTTTGTCGGCACAGAATCCATCTGGCCTGTTGCAAGTCCGACCATTGCAATTGTCTTCACACTATTAGGAACAACGGTTTGGCCGATGTATGAAAAACTGAAAAATGATCGAGAGCAGATCAGAAATGTTAGTCGTCAACTCACTGTCATGCAGGAAAATTTGGCAAGAAAAGAACTACATGTTGAACAGTTAGAAGACGAATTACTTGATGCGAAAGAATATGCTCAGAATACTTCCGAAAAGTATGTCAGTTTGTCAGTGTCAGAAGATGAAACCCGTCAGCAATTGCGGGAGGCTGAGGAAGAGGCTGAATGTGCCCGTCAAAAGCTTGAAGGTCTTCAACATGAACTTTCTCAACTCCGCAAAGTCTCACCCGTTCTTTCTCATCTCAAAAAACCCGCCCTTGAGACAGACGAGCAGACACTTCAGGAAGAATGTGCAAAGTTTGGAATTGTGACCTGCTCCCCGCTTATCTTTAAAATCTTTCTTGAACTGAAAAAAGCGGCCACCACCCACAGCCCGATTCTCATTCTCGGAGAAACGGGAACGGGAAAAGAACTCTTTGCACAAGCGGCTCATCGATTAAGCCACCGATCTCAAGGCTCATTCGTCTCAGTGAACATGGCGGCTATTCGACCTGAGTTATTTGAGAGTGAGTTGTTTGGACATGTCAAAGGCGCGTTCACTGGTGCCATCAGTCGACGCGGTCTTCTCGAGACAGCAGATCGGGGAAGCGTGTTTTTTGATGAAATTGGAGAACTCCCGTTAGATCTTCAAGCCAAGTTACTGCGAGTCTTGGAAAACGGCACATTCTATCGCGTTGGACAATCAACGCCTACGCAGGTCGATGTCCGTATCATCACTGCGACAAACCGTGACTTGAGTCAAGCGGTCAAAGAAGGACGGTATCGAGAAGATCTCTACTATCGCCTGCGAAGCCTCGTCTTCAGACTTCCGCCAATTCGGGAACGTGGGAAAGAGGATTTAACGTTACTAGCCCAGCGTATCGTTGAAGATCTTTCACCTCAGGCAGAGCAAGGACCGATCCAAATCACACAGGGCGCTATGCATGCGATTCATGCCTACGCATGGCCTGGCAACGTGCGAGAACTTCGGCAAACCTTAGCCCAGGCTATAGCCTTAGCCAATGGACATATGCTGTCTGAAGATGATCTTCGTCTTCCTCAAGGCGAGAAAGCCGAAACAATTGAAGATACAACCTCACATGAAGTCCAGCAGAATCTAGAGGGGAAAGATGAGATGGCTCGTCGCGAAGACGCCTTCGTCCTTTCGACCCTTCGACAGCATGGATTTGATATGCAAGCGACGGCAAAAACCCTCGCATGGGATAGAAGTACTGTCACTCAACGCTTAAAAGGACTTGGATTCCAAGCGTTAGTTGACCATAACCGTGATGTATACCGTGCGGCAGTTTCGATTGCTGGCACACCGTCTTTGGAGAAAATTGCAGAGCTCAAGTTGAAGGAATACTACCAAAACTTACTCGCTTCAACGACACCGTACGAGACCGCGGAAGAAGCTCTCGCGAATTGCCGTAAACGTTTACGCAACATTCCTGAACGACATTTTCCAGCAATTGAAATCCTCATCCGTCAACACTTTACCAACAAAGGGCCAGTTGCATGAATTCAGCTCAGAACATATGAGACACGATAGCGTCTGAGCAAGAGTCACCAAAGCCACCTTATATTCACGGCGAGACGATTATCATGCTAAATCTGACCGTATCAATTATTCAAACGCAGAACATCGTCGCCTATGCCAGAACTGTAATAGGCTTAACCTCAAACCCGTTAAGCAGGCACAAACGTGAGGGCGGCGGAATTTATACAGTAACGAAGACCAGTTGGTTCTGGCCCATCCTCGAAAATGTGTCCGAGATGACCACCACACCGTCGGCAATGAACTTCAGTCCGGGGATATAACAGCTTCCAATCCGTTTCAGTTTCAACAGCAGTATCTGACACAGGTTTCCAGAAACTTGGCCATCCGGTCTTACTGTCATATTTCGTGTCTGAAGAAAATAAGGGAAGTTGGCATCCGGCACATTCATAGACACCTTTCTCCTTACTATCATGGAAAGCATTACTAAACGGCGGCTCAGTCGCTTCCTCTCGTAATACTCGATACTGTATCGGTGTAAGAATAGACTTCCATTCTTCTTCTGATTTCATAATCGAAAATGAGTCCCTTGAATCCTTCACTCCCGCAAAACCAAGACCGGTTGTTTTCACAACACTCCCCAATACCACCATCGCCCCAACTTTCAAGAGATTTCTTCTATCTATGTCCATGACCTCCTCCTTCATTGATTTCTTAACGACAGGCCGACTTCAATCATATTCTTCCAAAAATATGTGATGATTGATAGTCTCTTCTCTATCGGAACTGTTACAGTGAAACAAGAAATCGATTTTCTAAGATGTCGAATTTTGCACTACAAGCAAACACGCTCACAAGAAGATGTTTTGACAGATAGCTAGGAAATTTTTACACTATCAAGAGGACTCATCAAGATCTTTATCCGTTTACCCGAAACTATTTATAGAGGTTTTTGGTAATTTTTTTATGGTGACATGAGGAGGTTCCATGGACATCAAGATTGAAAGCCGTAATGTGGGGATGACCCCTCGTTGGAAGACTGAAATTGAAAATCGTGTGGCGGCACTCGAGACCGATTCCATTCAGATTACCCATGCCAGAGTCACATTGACAAAAAATGCTCACCATAAAAAAGGGGCAGATAATGCAGAAGCTCTTGTGTTGCTCACCGTTCCCAAGCGACACACCGTGACCGCCAGAAAAGAGGCAAAAACTTTTGAAGAAGCGATTCGACATGCATTTCAGGCAGTAGAAACTGAAATTAAAAAGATGCATGAAAAGCGAGTCGCAAAAGATACGAGCAAAGTTGAGCCAGCCATACTCGACGTGACATCCGAAGAGGTGCCTGACGAAAAAATGGCTCAGGGCATCTGACTGTTACGCATGGGCGACCTTAACCAGGCATAGGCAAAACGGGAGAGAAACAAGAACGTTCTGTCAGGAAAGGTGTTCTGTTGGCAGGATAGAGAGAATTACTCAGACGTTTGAAAAAACTTAATGCTTGAGAAGAATCCGACCCGCTTGAATAACTTGATTGAGACGTTCTTCAGTTTTCGCTTCACTATAGCAACGAACAATAGGTTCGGTCCCTGATGGTCTGAGAAGAAACCAGCTCCCATCTCCAAATAACAGTTTACATCCATCTAATCGATTGACCTGAACCACATCCGCGCCGGCGAACGATTGCGGTGGGTGATCGAGAATCCCCTGTAACGATTGACGAACACCTTCATCAATCGTGAAATCCTCTCGTGCCGTGTATATCGTCCCAACTCGGTGAAAGAGGTCGTCACGAAGCTCTCGTAAAGTTTTTCCCGAGTGGGCAACCATTTCGACGACGAGAGCGCACGCGAGCATCCCATCTTTTTCAGGCACATGACCCTGAATCGAGAGTCCGGCACTTTCCTCCCCTCCCATCACCACTTCCCCTTTAGCAAGGAGTTCGCCAATATATTTAAACCCGACAGGAGTTTCATGAACAGATAATCCATGTGCATTGGCCACCGCATCAACAAGGTGAGTCGTGGCCACCGACCGAGCCACCCAGCCAGTCCATTTCCGAGTTTGAATCAGATAGTCCAAAAGCAAAGCCAAAATAAGATTGGGCTCGACAAACGTCCCATCAGCATCAATGACACCAAATCGATCACCATCGCCATCTGTCGCCAACCCGAGATGAGCTTGTTCTCTCTGAACGGCATCTTGCAAGTCTCGCAATGTCTCTGCCGTGGGTTCTGGACGTAATCCACCAAAATACGGGTCACGCCAATGATGGAGCATGGCCAATTTACACCCGGCTTCTCTGAGAAATTCGTCTAAATACTCTCTCGTGGTGCCATAGAGCGGGTCCATGATAACACGCAGTCGACGTCCGCGAATCTTTTCACAATCAATATGAGTAGCTAAGCCGGTGAGATACTCCGGTTTCGCATCCAGATAACGAACCAGCCCATCCGCTTTCGCTCGCTCCCAGGGAAGCCACTTGATATATTCGCCATGTAAGAGTGGGATGATACGCTGCTCAATGGCTTTCGTGGTTTCTGGAAGCGCCGGACCACCCCATGCCGGAGTAAATTTAATCCCGTTGTAGCTTGGAGGATTGTGACTCGCAGAAATATTAATACCACCTGCAAGCTTACGGTGTAAGATATGATAAGAAATTGTCGGGGTTGGCGTGTCTCGGTCACAGATCAATGACGGGATTCCATGCGCTGACAACACTTCAGCGGCGACTTGAGCAAAGCGTTCACCCATAAAACGCGTGTCATATCCAATAATGACCCCACGCTGACCGATTTTCTCTTGGCGTAGATATTGAGCAATCCCCTGACAGACAATCCGTACATTTCGAAAGGTAAACTCGTCTGCCACAATCGCCCGCCAACCCGAGGTCCCAAACTTTATACTTTCCATGATCTCTTACCCGTCCCAGATCAAAATAATTGACGAAAAATGACTCGTCTTTATAAGAGAATAGTTGATTTTCTTACAACATGCCAGCCCCTCATCGGTATTTATAAGATCATACAGAGGCTAAAAAGGAAGTGATGGAAGTCTGGCCCCCAATTGAGAATTAGGGGGAAGAGAGGTTTTGCTTAATGGAACTATTGTCACTCTACTTGATGAACTTGCTTCTTTCGCCAATAAAATAACCCCGCAAGACCTGAACCCAGCAAGAGCATCGAACTAGGCTCAGGAGTGGCCGTGTAGTTCACTCCGACGATGTCGATCCCGAGAGGTGTGAACCCTGCATCAAGAACGGCTTGACGACTGCTCAAACCACTATTCGCCATGATATCCCAATTATTACCCCAGAGTGTAAACCCGCTGGCCGTCAAGTGATTAGGACCTCCAAACGGCCCACCGGCACAACAATGCTGACTCGCAAGGAAATAGAACGTGCCGGTTTCGCCTTGGAGATTTCCTGAAAGAAAGCTGTACTGTAATTCTCCGCTGGTCAGACCACCCTCACCAGAGGTATTCAAAAATCCCCCAGTGAATTGAATATTTCCTTGAGGAGCATTCAGGGTTCCCCTGATGTTGCGGAGAGAGAGCGGCCCAGTAATATCAAAGTCACCATTTAAGCTGCCAGTCAACGGCGTGCCATACAAATAGCTCCCGGACATACAGAGAGGCGTACTTGAACAATTGGCCGAGTGAATGACGCTATATCTAAATCCAGACCCTGATCCGCCGTTCAGGATCTCAATATTCGTATTGACAGGAACGGCCCACGAGGGTGACACCGTCATTGAAAAAAGTAATAACACGAATGCGGCACTGAGCATAATTTTTTGCATAGGCTTCGACTCCTCTTGATGCCTTTCGGCTTACACACACATTGCTTTCCTGACCAGATGTTTTCGTTTCATGTTTCCTACCCTATCTCTTCGGTGTGTTGAGAAAAATTGTCAAATTTCTGTTCCTGTTCATTGGAGAATATTTCGCAAACATTCTTCATGTTTGGTGCAATAGCAAGACAGAGGAAATATGGTGGTTGCCTGGATTTATGAACAGATCAGTGGAAATTGAAAGCCTTCAAAGAAGTCGCAGAGTAATGAGAAGAAAGTTTGGAGGAAAAGCGGGATCAATCTATACTAATTATTGATGAATATTGCAGCCGTCACGACTGTCGTCAAGAAGAATGCCGAGAGCTCTTTCAAACATTAAGGAGGAAGACTCATAGCTGAACATTGCTGAGCTATCGGGCCATGGCTGATGAGAAACTTGGAATTATGAACTCAAGAGTTCACACCAGACAGGCGTATGGTCGGATGGTTTTTCCATTCCTCGTGGTCCCCTGTCAACGCCCGAGGCTGTCAGTCGGTCTGCGGCTTGAGGCGAGAGCAAGAGATGGTCAATGCGTAGTCCTTCATCTCTGTTCCAGCGTCCAGCTTGATAATCCCAGTACGTGAACAGTCCTTTTTGAGGATTAAGCTCACGAAGTGCATCAAGCAAGCCGAGATAAGATAATTCACGAAAGCGTGAGCGAGACTCCGGTCGGCACAAGGCATCATCAGCAAAGCCTTCCGGGTCATACGTATCATCATCAGTCGGACAGACATTGAAGTCTCCACCAAGAACGAGAGACTCTTCATACGATAATAACGTGCGAACGTGTGTGATTAATCGGTCCATCCAAGCCAATTTATATAAAAATTTCTCCGTATTCACTGGATTCCCATTTGGCAAATAAATCGATGCCACACGAACATCACCAACTCTCGCTTCGACATAACGGGACTGTTCATCGGCTGGATCACCGGGAAGAGATCGCTGTTCAATTTCAATAGGCAACTTGGAAAGGATGGCCACACCATTATATGTTTTTTGACCAACAACCGCATAATTGTATCCAAGCTCATCCATCGCAATTCGAGGAAATTGCTCGTCCATGGCTTTCAGTTCTTGAAGCAACATAATATCCGGCTGTGCCTGCTTCACCCACTCCACGACATGTGGAACTCGCATCTTTATGGAATTGACATTCCACGTGGCAATTTTCATGATGCCGCCTTCGATTTCATAGAGCCAAGATCAAGTGTTCGATCCCACCTTGCGCACAACATTTCATTTTTCATTTCAATGCGCCTCATCCCAGGAAGATCCTTGCCCAACGTCGACGATGAGCGGAACTGATAATTTGAGTATCGGCAACGTGGCAGACTCCATCACCTGTTTAATAACCTTCGACGTCTGCGCAGCGGCCGATTCGGCTACCTCAAAGATTAATTCATCATGGACGGTCAAAAGCATATACGCTTTGCTATCCAACCCATGCTCTTTCAAGGCCGGAGGGACACGAATCATCGCACGTTTGAGCACATCAGCCGCTGCCCCTTGAATCGGTGCATTAATGGCCGCGCGTTCGGCAAAGTTTCGCTTTGCGGGATTTTTGTCAAGGATTCCCGGTACATGGCACCGTCGGCCAAACAGCGTTTGCACATAGCCATGTTCCCGGCAGAACTGCTTGGTGCGCTCCATATAGTCTTGAATACCAGGATATTGCTCAAAGTAGGTTTTCATATAGGTGGCCGCTTCTCGTTGTTCAACACCAAGTTGACGAGCGAGACCAAATGCGCTGATGCCATAGATAATTCCGAAATTAATGGCCTTAGCTTTTCGACGCATTGAAGAGTCGACCTTGTCTCGTTGAACACCAAATACTTGGCTGGCCGTGAGGGCATGGATATCTTGCCCATCTCGAAATGCTTGCTTGAGGACATCAATGTCCGCGATGTGAGCCAGAAGTCGTAGTTCAATTTGCGAATAGTCTAGGGAAAGAAGGACATGTCCAGTTTCGGCCACGAAAGCTTGGCGAATTTTTCGCCCTTCCTCTGTTCGAATAGGTATATTTTGGAGATTCGGATTGGTCGACGATAAGCGGCCTGTGGAAGCGGATGCCATGGCATAGGAGGTGTGGATACGATTGGTGACAGGATTAATTTGTTCGACTAACGCTTCTGAATACGTGCTTCTCAGTTTGTCTAAATGCCGCCATTCCAACACCTTTGCTGGAAGATCATGCCCTTGTGCCGCGAGCGACTCAAGAACATCGGCACTGGTGGTGTATGTCCCAGACTTACCTTTCTGACCACCTTCAAGCCCCAGCTCATCAAAGAGAATTTCTCCAAGTTGCTTGGGTGACCCAACATTAAACGACCTTCCCGCAAGTTGATGGATCACTTCTTCCAATTCGCCTTGACGTTTGACAAAATCTGCGCTCAGTCGTTTAAGTTGCGAGAGGTCAACCTTGATCCCTTCACTTTCCATCGCGGCAAGAACCGGAATGAGCGGACGCTCAAGAGTCTCGTACGCGGTCATCATCCGCTCTCGCACTAACCGAGGTTTGAGAATTTTGTGCAGTTTAAGTGTGATATCGGCATCTTCCGCGGCATAGTCGACGGCCCGATCGAGCGGAACTTGATCAAACGTGATTTGCGCCTTTCCACTTCCTGTCACATCTTTGTACTTGATAGTGGTGTGGCCAAGATACAATTCGGCAAGTTCATCCATACTATGGCCATGGCTCCCCCCTTCCAACACGTACGAAAGCAACATCGTATCATCGACTGGACATACCTTGACGTCATAGCGAGCGAGCACAACCATGTCATACTTGATATTGTGACCAATTTTTAACACTGACGGATCACTCAATAACGGACGAAGTATCTCTAATGCCTCATTGAAGGGAATTTGTTGAAGTGCAGCATCACCTGACACTTGACTATCACAATGCCCAAGAGGGATATAGCAGGCCTTCGTCGACTCCACACTGAGAGACACCCCGACCAGTTCGGCTCGACTGTGATCTAACGAGGTCGTTTCCGTATCGACTGCCACTATTCCTGCGCGATACGCTCGATCCACCCAATTTTGAAGATCCGATCGGGTTTGAACTAGCTCATACTTCGACACTAGACGTACAGGTTTGACGTCTGCTGAGTTTGGACTCATCAAGGTATCCGTTGAAGGATACTTATGTTGAATTCGATCAATGATGGTTTTGAAGTTCAGGGTAGAGAGAAAATTCATTAATCTCTCACGATCAACAGGACGTCGACCGAGATTCTCAAGTGGAATCGTGAGTGGAACATCTTTTCTGAGCCGGACAAGTTCTCGTGACAACCGAGCCTTATCAGCGTGTTCAATCAGATTTTCTCGGCGCTTCGTTTGTTTGATCTCTGATGCTCGAGCCAACAGCGTATCAAGCTCACCATATTCATTAATGAGTTGCGCTGCCGTTTTGATCCCGATACCGGGCACGCCTGGAACATTATCGGTAGCATCACCGGCCAACGCTTGCACATCAACGACTTTTTCAGGCGGAACGCCAAACTTCTCCTTAACTTCTTTGGTTCCAATAAACCGATTCCTAATGCCGTCATACATCCTGACACGATCAGATACCAACTGCATAAGATCTTTGTCAGACGACACAATCGTCACCGTCGCCTCCGTCTGAAGCGCCAAATGCGTGTACGTGGCAATCAGGTCATCAGCTTCAAATCCCGGGGATTCAATGCAGTCAAGGTTAAACGCTCGCGTTGCTTCTCGAACAAGGGCAAATTGCGGGATGAGTTCATCAGGCGGATCAGGACGATTAGCCTTGTACTCCGGAGACAGGTCGTTTCGAAAGGTCATTCTCGCAACATCAAAAACCACCGCGACATGCTTTGGCTCCATATCGTCCAATTGCTTCATGAGCATTTGCATAAACCCATACACCGCATTGACGGGGGTCCCATCAGGGGAGGTCAACGGTTTAATGGCATGATACGCCCGAAAAATAAAACTTGACGCATCAATGAGCACAAGGTTTCGGAGGGGAAGGTTGTTGTCTAGCTCTTGACTGTGTTCCACGATTCATCCTTCGAGTTAGGGAAAAGATCGCCATGAAACATACCTGATGAATAAACTCGTGTCGATATCAAAGTGACATTCGTATGCTGCAGGAGAAGAAGGTGGTTAGAAAAATGAAGATTCTGAGGAAGATTAGGGGGAAAGACTCGTCCAGCCTCCGAAGAATGTGTGCGGCACTGGGGCAGGAACCCCAGTGCCTTCATCCAATCCCCGGCTTACGTGGTGGGCTCGTACTAATTCAAGACAAAAAATCTCAAACAATACGCAGGAGGAATATGGTCATGATGAGAAAACCCCATGAGACTTAAGTCCCTAGGGTTTTGAGTAAAGAAGAAATCCGGCAGGAGCAATAAGGGAGGGGATTGGAGATACTTCATGCAACAGACCTTTCAAAATGCAGATATATCGGCAAATACCAGTTATAGCTGACTCGCAAAAAACCTTTCGCTCATTCAGCAAGGGGACTACATGTTAATGAAAGCAAACGTAATGCCGATTTAGCGTCAATTTGAAATTCTTTGGTAATCAGAGGGTTAGGAAAGAAATTGAGATATTGTGAGGAGTAACTCACCCTGTAAAGCGAAGGTTACACCCTTCACTATTTTGAAAAATGTCTACATTTTGTAGGGAAAAACAAGAAAATTCAGTGAAAGGGATTCAAGAATCTGTGAACGTATTATAATGGTATGTCTTGATTAAGAACGTGTTTGAATGGTCAAGATGGACGCTGGGCACATCTTGAGGAGGATCTTCTTGCGTTGAATCACGTGGCCTAGCTAGAGACCGGCAGATTTAGCTCGCATCGCATGGAAAAAACATAAAACTTCAAAAACATGGCCACAACGTATTTCTACTTTTATCCTCATGCTTACAGTCTATCAATTTACCGAAGGCGCACCAAATGCAATAGCCTGTTCCGACCTGAGCAGCCAATTGGCTAAGGTTCGAATTTCATCAATATCATAGGGTTTCTCCAGAACGGCCCGAGCGCCAGACTGAAGGGCTAGCGTTTTTAATTCACGACTCGAATCGCCAGACACAAAAATGACAGCAGGGACCTGCCCTCGACTCTTTTTTCCCAAACGTTGAAGAAATTCAATTCCCGTGAGAATCGGCATATTGTGGTCAGTCACGACTAAGTCCGGTTGATGTTGCTCAAGCATGGCCAGCCCTAAGGCTCCATTTTCAGCCTCTTTACAGAGATATCCGTCTGTTTCGAAAAGTAAACGAAGAATCGATCGAGCCAACGGATCGTCATCAATAATAAGAATACATTTTGGAGCATAATACAATGGTTCGATGCCCAAATTCCCGGATACAGGTTCTACACGATCCATATTGATTCTCCCTTATTTTCTAGAAGACCGTTAAGTAAAATAGCGATTTTTTGCCCTCTGCACTGTCTACAGACAATATTGCTATCGTGACATCGCTCATGGAGAATTCCACCTTTTCTCCTTTGTTCAATTCCTATTTTCCCCATCCCCGCTAATCCCGTCTGACCTGGTCGTTGAGACATGCGGAGGCTGATATCCCTGCCAAATGAAAAACATTCCTATGAGAAGTCCCAGTCCTGTGATGACTGCGACAATAAATATTTCCATCGACTTGCTCCTCGTATTAAATTATGAAAAAGACTGATAGATCTGTACTAAAGCAAAGGACATACCAATGATGAGACACATAAATTGAATATATAAAACCTCCATAACTAGCTGTTATCATTCACTTAAAAATGGATTTCGTATTTGCGTTACAAGAGAAAAACCAGGAGAGCAAAAAGAAATGTTATCCAATTGCGCACACTACGTATCAAAATGGATAATAAAAGAAACGTTGAAATCTGAAGGGTAATCTGAACGGATACCGGCAGGAGAACAGTCTGTCGCTACTCTTCTCGCAGGACAGCAAGCGGGGGATGGGCAAGGAGACGATAACTACTGAAAAACCCAACGATCAGTGTCAAAAGAATGGTGAAGACGCAGGCCATGACAAGAGGAACTATCGGAACAGACCATTCAAGATCTAAGAAAAAATGAAGGATTCCCCAAGACAACACATTCGCCAGCACGACGCCAATAACCCCGGCCAAGCTGCCAAGCAACCCAAACTCAAGGGCCAGCGATTGCGCAATCATTTGGCGGGTCCCGCCGAGGGCTTTTAAGATGGCCGCTTCATAGAGACGTCGGTATCGTGTCGTAGCAAGAACTGCGGTCATCACAATCGTGCCATTGACGATACACAACATTGCCATTCCCTGTATGGCCCAGGACAACTGTTGCAGCAGATTAGCGATATTATCTAAGACGTCGCCCACATTAATGGCCGTCACATTCGGCAAACGTGCCACAAGAGCTTGCTGTAATGGTATCTCATTGGCTGTGGACACCCGTGCCGTTGCAATATAGGTCATGGGCGCCCCATCGAGTGCCCCGGGAAACAGGATCATGAAGAAATTCGTCGAAAAACTTCCCCAATCCACTTTACGGGTACTTTCGATTTTCGTGAACAGGGGAACACCTTGAATATCAAGTTCGACAATGGAACCAAGATCAAGTCCAAGATTTTTCGCGGCTTCGCCTTCAATCGATAAACTTGCTGGATTCTCTGGACTCGATGCGAGGAGTGCAGGAGAAGAAGCGTCATCTGTATCCCACCAGCTTCCTTTGCTAATCGTATTGTCCTTGGGCAGATCAGGGAGTGCCGTCAAGACATATTCTCGAGTGAAGTACCATCCGTTTCGTTTACCTTTATGCTCTTCAGGATCAATACGTTTGCCGTCAAGTGCCGTCAGTCTTGATCGAACCACAGGAGACAATTCATAGTCACGATCATCCGTCCACTGCAGAAGAATCTGTTCAAACGTTTCCCGTTGATCAGGCTGGATATCGATAAAGAAAAATGACGGCGCTTTCGTCGGCATCCGTTCACCCAGGGCTTCCAACAGAGAAGTTTTGATCACCACAATGGATACGATCACCATGACGCCAACTCCAATGGCCACGGTCATCCCAGCGGTGTAGTTTCCTGGTCGATGAAGATTACTGATCGCGTTTCGTATCATAAATGTTCGCGGGCGCGGCAAGAGGCTCAGCAAGTGAAGCAAAAACTTAGACGCAAGTAAAAGACAAAATAATGCCACAAAAAATGCTGCAATGAAAAAGAGGCCTAATGCGACAGATTGTGCTTGCCACATCGCCAATCCAGCCAGACTGCAACTCATCACAAATCCTGTCATCAGACGGGCTCGATCTCGAACGAGTCCTTTCAGAAATTTTTGAAGCCAATGCCAATAGGATTCCGATTCTTTTTGCACAGTTGCTCGATCAATCTCTCGCCGAAACACCAAGGCTGGAGGAACATGCCTGATGGACAGCAACGGCCACAGCGTGAAGACTGCGGTCGAGAGCAATCCTAAAATCAGTCCCTTCAACACTGGAGAGAGTGAGAGTGTCAATTCGATCGAAAATGGAAGTAAGCCTCCAAGGAGAGCAGGCATGACAGCCTGAAGCCCAATGCCAAGCGCCGCTCCGAGCACACTCCCAATCCCTCCCATCAACAGGCTTTGGAACAAGTACGTCTTGATAATAAAATTCGTCTCGGCTCCAATGGTTTTCAGAATGGCGATACTCGTCATTTTTTGAGAGAGATAGCCCTGAATGGTACTGGCCACCCCTATGCCGCCTATAAACAACGTCGTCAACCCGATCAGCCCGAGGTACGTGGACAACTGATCCAGAAAGCGCCGCACTCGAGGTTGAGCGTCTTGAAAGCTCACCACACGGACTCCCTCTTTCGCCAAACGGCCTCGCAGTTCACCTAATAACGGTTCAAATGATTGGGTCGGAGAAACACGAAGTCGATAGCGCTCGCGAATTCGACTTCCAGGCTGAAGAAGGTCAGTGGCGTCAAGAGCGTTACGAGAAATCAGAACACGAGGACCAAGGCTAAACGCACTAGCGACACGATCCGGTTCTTTTTTAATAATTCCCGTAATACTGAATTGCGCCTGGCCAATTTTAATCTGGTCACCTACGTCAGCCTGCAGACTGATCAACAGAGACTTTTGAACAATGGCGCCAAAACATGGAACTGACTTGCAGCTTGATGCTTGGCTGGCCAAGAGCGAAGCCAGTGATGCCTCCGAGCTGGTTTCGATGGATCCATAGAGTGGATAGGTTGGTTCAACAGCTTTGAGCTCAACTAATTGAGTCGCCGGTGGCGTGTCAGAGAGTTTAGCCTGTGGGTCTGCCACAGCAGCCATCGCCGCCAGTTCACTGACATGAGAAACCACAATCTCTCTTGTTTGAAGAGAATCCATGACTTGCCGGGTGTCTTCACTCATCAAACGGCGTGATGAGATTTCCAGATCACCACCGAGCAGACTTCTCGCGTCATGAAAAATAGCTTCTTCAACGTTTGCAGCAAACAGTCCAACCCCGACCACTGCACCCACACCGATCGCAATACATATAAAGAAAAACACAAATCGATGCCAGCTTGCTCGAGCTTCACGCCAGGCCATGACTGCAGCAAATGGTCTATTCATCCAAGATTTCTTTCAATCCAACAACCGCGTGACACCCTGATTATGGATTCCAGCAGATATGTATGCGTGGCGATTCTTACTCCGATGCGGTCCTAGGATATCATGGGCGTATCACTGGCAACCTCGCCATCCCGCAAGGCAATAATACGTTCAGTCCGGGTAGCCAAAGACTGATCATGAGTCACCAGGACCATGGTGCTCCCATGATCGTGATTCAGACGGAACAATAAGTCTATGACAAGCTCTCCTGTCGCACTATCCAAATTACCCGTGGGTTCATCGGCCAAAAGTACCGGGGGTTTTGTTGAGAAGGCCCGAGCAACCGCGACGCGTTGTTGTTCACCGCCTGACAGTTGAACGGGGTAATGGTCTTGCCGATCTTCCAGGCCAACGGCCTGCAACAATTCTTTGGCTCGGCTCATTGCTCCTGGATCACCATTGAGTTCAAGAGGAAGGGCAACATTTTCTAGAGCAGTAAGAGTCGGGATAAGATGAAACGATTGGAAGATATAGCCGATATGCTCCCGACGATGATGCACCATTTCCGTTTCAGTTAATGCCGTGATATCAGTACCATGAATCGTAATAGACCCCCGAGTCGGTTTATCTAAACCGGCAAGCAGACCGAGAAGTGTGGATTTCCCGCTTCCTGATGGGCCGACAATGGACACGACTTGCTTTTGAGGAATTTCAAACGTGATATCATGAAGAATGGGAACGACGTGACTCCCTGCCCTCAATTCCATCACAAGACTCTGGACAACAATCATAAATTCGATATGGTAAAAGAGAAAGGCCAATACGTGGGACAGATGAATACAGAACGTAGACTGAACACCATCGTGAGATCAGAAGTAGGGTCAATCATAAAAAACAGTTTGGACTTCCACAGGCTCTTGATTTTTATGATACCAATATTATGCGCAATCTGCATGGTCTTCTCTGGATGCGATACCGCAGACGAGCAGACGTTGCAAACCCCTAGGCCTTTGTCTTCTGCAAAAAACTCTAACCAGCACATAGATTCTGCTGCGGTGACATCGACACGTTCTCTCACACAAGCGACCCACCCAATCGAAAGTGAACGACCACGAATTGTCGCATTTGGTGATAGCTTAACCGCCGGACTTGGGGTTCCACCGGAAGAGTCATACCCTTCTCGGCTGCAACGGCATTTAGATCAAGCTGGATATCCCTATCGTGTCGTGAACGCGGGTGTCAGCGGCGATACTACCGCTGGTGCGCTTCGCCGTTTGGACTGGATACTGAAAAACCAACCCAGTATTGTCGTTATCGAATTAGGCGCCAACGATGGGATTCGTGGGCAACCCATCAAAACCATCTATGAGAATCTTCAAAAGATTCTTCAACGCCTCACGGATCTCCAAATCACCGTTTTACTGACAGGAATGAAAATTCCCCCAAACTACGGGTTCAACTACACATCGCAATTTGCAGAGATCTATCCCCAATTGGCCAACGAGTTTGACGTCGCCTTTATGCCTTTTTTCTTAGAAGGGGTCGCCGCGCATCGAATGCTCAATCAGGCAGACGGCATCCATCCGACGGGTGAAGGATATAAAGTCATTGTGGAAAATCTCCTTACGTTTTTAGAGCCGTTACTGAAAACCAATGCCACCACCACCTCATAGAGTCATAGTGAGGCGGACATAAAAAAACCTTCCAGACCTGACAGCACGCAGATCTGGAAGGTTTGAGAACTTGAAAAAACTTCTTGTCGGAACGACTTTATGACTTTTTAAAGAAGATGTCGTATACGCCGTATCCGAGGATGGCAGCGATAAAGCCCACATACATGGCCGTAATACCTTCATAGCCACCACCTGGTGCATTGGCCAATGCCGGAGAGGCACTCAGTGCCATAGCCATCACCGATCCCAATAAACCTTTTGATATGCCTTTCATTGCGGGTCCCTCCCTTGTGATCTTTGTTTCTAATGACACATTAAGATTGGATCTTAATCAGGCTGAAATTTTATAAAACTTAAGAGGTCTTTCGCAATAACCAGGCCTCAATTTCTCATCTTTGGAAAATGGCCGTAATCTATCAGCCATTAAAACCATAACCTACTGATTATTTTGAATTTTTTCAAATAATTCTGGCAATCCACCACATAAAGGGTCAAGGCGCCCTGGCTCGTTACTCCTCAATCCGTGAATGGGTACCGTCGCAAAAAGGCGGCCTCTTTGTGTGTTTACAGCCACACCATGCAACCCGTTTAGCCTCATTGAGCTCAACTTCCATTGGTGTATGCTCGGTTCCGGTGTGTGATCCGTCACAAAAGGGTTGGGTTTTTGATCGACCACATTTGCACCAGTAATAAGTCCCAGGTTCCATTTCCATGATGTACGGTAGCTTTTGGGGAATAATAATCGGATCTCCCATTGTTCCTCCTTCTAAATAGTCAAACAACGACGAAGTTCGTATTCTGATGAATCAAGAAGCCAAAAATCAACAGAGGAAATCAAAGGCTCGTCGCGAGTCAGTGGAAGACGCCCTGTGACTTTGACGAAATACGAGATACGCTTCACGCGTACGCGCCAGGCCTACTTCGCCGAAGTGGCTACGAAGGCTGAAAGCGCTTCAGCGCACAGGCACGAGCGACGCTTTTTCTAACCGCAACGGGGTTGTGGACCGTTAGGACCTAATGCTCTCAACCAAATGTAATCGGCAATGCCTTCACCAATCGCTTCCTGCACGTCCTCTTCTCTCACAGGGTCTAACGCGATAAGGTAAATCGAAACATCCTTGAGCGACAAAGACGCATCTCGCCTCACTCGTTTGGGAACGGGGACCTTATACTGAATGTGGCCACCACCAGTATAACTGACCAGTGGGCCCTGGTCATGAGACTTCTGGTCTAAATATCCAGTAATTACCTTGGCCATACCTTCATCTCGAAAGATGGAGGCTTGATAATATCTGTCATACATTTTTTTAGGCAATCCAGGATGACAGAGTTCTATAGGCTTAAAAATCACCTTTTCATATTCAGGATCTTGCAACGAAATATCTTTCTTCACTCCCCATTTTTCCATCGCGGGATCGAGCAACGCTGCCTGAAGACCCTGCTTGGAAACCATCCGCACCAACGAACGTGGAGGATTAAGAGCATAGAGCGGAAGCCGATGCTCCTTTGCAAAATTGACTAACCGTTCATAGCCCGTAAAATCAGATCCCCAATTTTCTTCCCAATGCGAGTCTTTTAGAAATTGTGCCTCAGGCAATACATGCTGCTGAGTATATTGATCGAGCGCTGATTGACCATCCCAACTAAACATTTCCATCGCCAACGCAGGCTTACGGTCAGAGGCAACTAACGTCTCTAAGACCTGAACCGCCGCATCAATGTGGGAAGGCGTATAATGCTCCTCGCCAATATAGACAACATCAGCAGCCGTCAATGCAGACTTGAGTGCTTCAAATTCAATAACCTTCCCAGTTTTCACTTCAATAATTTGACCAACTTGAAAGTCGCGCACTGTAGATGACGAGTCGGGTGTTGAGGCACACGATGCCTGAAACAACAGAAGACACATACAGAACCACATTGTGACCTTCTGAAATTGCTGCGACGCAAACCGTTCCATTGAGATTCTATGCATAGAGATCATCTAACACACAGTCATTTTGACTGCAAGTATTATACAGAGAGCCGACAAAGCCCTATGCAATAGCGTTATTGGCTGCTTAGATTCACCAGGCAAGAAAAAACTGATCAGCAAATGAATCATCACAGATGCGCGGTGGAGACACGGCTATGTACGACAAGGATACACGCCAGTAATTTATTTCAATTCCCCCCTGTCGGCAATTTTGTCTTGTTAAAACCCTCAAAAGTGGTTTAGTTTGGATATCCGCATTAGATGGACATCGACATTGGATTTGTTTAACCGACATATACGTCGTTCACGGAAAAGCGAAGCCATTTATCAAGTTAATAGCAGAAAGGAATTAGGTGATGCCTAAATTACTTGCGATATTGGTTATACTATTAATGTTTTCAGGCTGTTCAAGTACGCCAGATATTGCCTACCAGAATATTTCCTATCCACCACTCAACGTTCCCAGCACCGCCTACCTCGGCGACCGATTATTAATGCAGGGCAAGGGCTTTAGAACCGATGTGTTGGAGGTCGATAAAATTACAGGAAAGTATGCGGAAATTGAAAATGCAACATTCTGCCGCTACGGCCCCAAATCGACAGAGTTCTTTAGTTTTGATCGCAGGGCCATCCGGTTTATAAACTTTGTTGGTGGAATCCGCGGTTTTGGGAGTGTCGTTAGCTATAAAAAATCTGACAACGAAATCTGCATTGACGATTTTTGGTCAGGCTGTTTTGATAGTTCATTTGGCAGCTATACCTATAAGCCTGATAGTACCTGTTCAAAACCCAGCGCCGTGCAGCAAATTATCGAATATAACGGTAAAGCTGGAAACATCCTGAATTTTACCTATCGCGAATTTACTCGTGACCGAATTTCAGCGCCCTTTACCACCAACTTCACCATGGATCTTAATGAGGGTAACGTTGTTAACTATAAAGGTGCCCGGTTAGAGGTCGAAAAGGCTACAAACCAGGAAATCAGCTACAAAGTATCTAAAAACTTCACCAAATATTGAGAATTTGTTTGACGCCTGCTTCGCTGGAGATGATTCACAATATCGATTTCAACGAGGGATTATGCAGCTGCGGCTTCAAAAGGTTTCTCAGGGACGACATCTTTATACAAATGAATCTATTATTGCTGCACAGTACATTCGCTGCCAATTGTTCAAAAAAGGAAGGCAGCCATTAGGCCACCCCCGGATGTGAGTGACGGTACGGCTTCATCCACGCTTTCGCGTCAGCAGCTACGTCGCTCAAAGCTTCCAATTCATGTGCTTGGAAGGAATGCCCGGTTTTCCATTGCTCGCCCTGTTTGTACGAGCGTGAGAATGACACGGTGAGGAACGGTTGCCCGTTGTCCGGGGTGACCAGCCAGATATCGGCGTGAATAGCTCCGAGACGGATTTTATGAAGGGGTGGACTTTTCTTATGTGTCGCCATGAGGTGTGATCCTTTTGTTTGTTGTGGAAACTTGGCTTCTCACAAAGGACGGAAGCCAATTCTGCAACAAAGGAAAACACGTCAGGCGACGGGCGTAGCGCCAGACCAGCATCCGAACATGACAGGAGCGAAGCGGATGGCGTGGGCGGGGCAAGGCGCAAGGCCAGAGAAAATCCAGCACCCATCACCCAGCACAGAAAGGACGGGAGCTACATTCAGGGTGCATGGCATCACGATAAAAGTTTGAGCGGCCTTTCAGGGCAACCTCGGACAAAACATTTTGAGACAAACGGGGATTTTGACCAGAACATACGAAAAGCACGGAAACACGGTGATAGAGAAGGAAAGGGTGGTTAAGCGGTTCCGGCCTTGTCGTCCGGGTCTTGGTAGGTGTCAGGATGACGACGACGCATTTCGTCTTCAACGGCGCGGTCTAACATTTCTTCGACCGCGTCTTTTTTGCTGGGAACGGTCCCGGCCCACACCATCGTCCGGCCCGTTTTCTTTTCCCTGTACAAATGATTGCCGTGTTCGTCCTGTCCGAGGTAGGTCGCGTACCACGTATCGCCATGTTTTTGGTGTTGCCTATAAGAGCCAAGGTTCTACCGGGTTCCTTGAACGAGAGTCAAATTGTAATAATGCGTTCGGGAAATTGCAAAATACGGCTGGAAGAAACCTCGATTTGCTGGTATGATTGCAAGAGAATACATTGCAATCGAAAGGACAATGCCATGGCTGAGGATACCGGAAACGTCACGGTGAGAATGCCCGTGAAAACACAAAAGAAGCTGGAACGAATTGCCGCAGACTTTGAACGGTCACGCAACTGGCTGATTAATGAAGCCATTGAGAATTACCTCGATGTGCATCAATGGCAGGAACAGCGGATTCGGCAACGGCTCAAACGAGCGGACAAGGGCGGGAAATTCTATACCCGCTCCGAGGTCAGTGATCTGATTGAATCGTTCAAACCATGATGGAGTTGGTGTGGCTCAAGGAAGCAGTTGACGACTTACAAGAGATCGGACACACCATTGCCGCAGATGATCCCGCCGCCGCCTATCGGGTCCTGACTAAAATCGAAACCTCAGCCAATTCGCTTGAACACCATCCCGAATTAGGCCGAACCGGACGGGTCCCCAAAACACGAGAACTGATTATTCCCAGCCTGCCCTATATCCTGTCGTATTCCATCAAGAAACAACATATCCGTATTTTGGCGGTCATGCACACATCCCGAAAATGGCCGGATACGTTTACCAATTTGCAATAGGCCGCTTCGCTTAACTCCACATCCTTGAGGCAAAATCCCGCTGCTCGATGCCGACGGCATTGTGATAGATGGTCGTAGTTTTCGTGTCGGCATGGCCGAGCCATTTGGAGACCAGATTCAACGGCACTTCATGCGCAAGCTCATGGATCGCAAAGCCGTGCCGTAAGCCTTTGGGCGTGGCATGGGGCAGGCGCGTATCAATCCCGGCGTGCTCCATCATGCCTATGACTAATCGCCACGCATGGACGCGGGACCAATTCCAGAGTGGTTTGCGTTACTTTTTCTTCTGCGCGTCTTTAATCCCATGGACCAGTTCGAGCGTATCCAGATAGCTCTCTTGAACCGTAATCGCCCGGTGAATAATCCGGTCGCGTTTTTTTAAGGACCGGATAATCAGTGCTTGTTCGGACAGATCGACTTTTGACGGGCGTAAGGCCAAAGCTTCCGATATCCGCACGCCGGTATCATGGAGTGTGTGGCAGAAGGTGTGAACCTCGCCCGCTTGGAGCATGGCAGCATCAAAAAAGACGTGGCGTTCCTCTTGTGTAAGATAGAGGCGCTGGCCGTCAATGTCGTATAATTCAAGTTCTGGCATAGGTGACTACTTTTGTGGAAATGTAACAGATTGCTTAGGGAAGTGTTACATTTTGGAGCATGCAGGCAAGGAAAAGGGGTGATTTAGACAGGTTAAGGCCGTCAGGATGTAACAGAGTACCCCATAGTGTTACATAATGGTTTTATTTTGCTTGCAATTATAAGTAATTACTTATAGCATGGAATAAGGATGGATGACGATGACATAGAACCTGTGGTGTGGGTCGGCGATGCACGGGAACAAGTGCAATCTAAGGTTGTCAGGGCAGATATCGGTGCGGCCCTCTATGACGTGCAAAAGGGAGATAAACCGCCAAAAGCCAAGCCGTTTAAAGGGATTGCGAGTGGTGTGTTAGAGATCGTCACCCGGTTCGAGACGGATACGTTTCGAACCGTCTATGCGGTCACGATTGGACGAAGGGTTTATGTTCTGCATGCGTTTCAAAAGAAATCGCCGAAAGGACGCCAAACCGCCAAGCTCGATATCGAGATGATTGCACGGCGCTACAAGGAAGCCGTGGAAATTGAAAAGGAGCAATAGTGATGAAGAAGCACGGGAAAATAGCCTTTGAAGAAAGCTCCGGCAATGTGTTTGCCGATGTGGGCCTTGATGATGCTGACGAACTGCTGACACGGGCCAAACTTGGCCATTCCGTGCGCACGATCCTTGAGAAAAAAAAGCTCAAACAACGGGAAATCGGAACGCTCTTGGAGATTAAGCAACCGGAAGTCTCGAACCTGATGAACGGACGCTATACGTTGTTTTCTCCTGAACGCCTGTTTGGATTTTTGAATAAACTGGATCGGAAAGTCACCGTACAAGTCTCACGACGTCGAAAAAACGAACCGCTGCAAGAAGTGGTGATGGCCTAACCCTCATACTTTGCCTGCGCTTGCCCCGGTTCAAATCCTACGGCGTAGGCCTCATGCAGCGTCGTGATTTCTAATGTAACAAAACCGAGGAGGGTGACTCTGTCCCAGCACACTTGAAACGGCAGAAATTTTAAGCACAGGAGGACATGGCCATGAGGGAGAAGGCAGAGAAGGGCCTCTGGCGGCTGAAGAAAGCGATGGCGCGGATTGAAAGCGATCTGAACAACACCACGCCGCACCGCGTAGACCCATCCATTTCCCCCACCAATCACGAGATCATTATGAAGCTGATCCAGTTCGCGATCTGGGAGCAATTTGAACCGAAACCCCAGTTCAAACCTGAAGATGAGGAAAAAACATGGTGTTGGGCGCTGGGCAAGCAAGGTCGGATGATTAAGGAGTCGAAGGAGTTCTTTTGGACGACCAATCGGCGCTCGGACTTACTGAAACAACGCTATGAAGCGGGCCGCGATTCCATTGAAGAGTTGGAACTCATGTTTGGTAGAAGGCCAGTCACAAAACAACTCATCAAACTGGGCCTGCTGCCGCCTTCAGACCCACCCAATAAGGGGCATTTTCTGTGAGAGGCATCGTATGGCGTTGAAAGCGGAACGAGAACGGACGGTTGCTCAACACGTCGATGTTGACCGGGTGCTTGGCAATTATATTCCGTTGCTCCTAGAAACCATGAAACGCACGATTGGCTCTCGCTGTGACTTCACGCCGAGAGAATGGAAAGATGCGGAGCGGCTATTACAGTGTTGCGCATTGGCCGTGTGTGAACACGACTTTGACCCGGCACATGCCAAAGAAATCGTCCGGGAGTTGGGGAGCGGGTATACGTCGTGGCTCACATGGGTTGAACGGGGGCTGGTGGTGGCCTTACAAGAGGTGCCGGACCCGCAGCAC